>NZ_JAWOWF010000004.1:134376-186686 GCF_033340295.1 Vibrio sp. 1401 | reverse complement strand
GTGAGTTTAAAAGCGAGGGAGTAATCGCGCTGAGTTCTTTTAGTTGTTGATTTCATAACACTCTCCAATTTTGGGGGTAGAAAGTGTCAACCTTATTTAGGACGGCACAAGTCGATATTCAAAAGCGAGGCCAATAGGCCTCGCTTTTTTATATTTCGTAAAGGGTGTGATGACCAGCAAGTAAGAGGCGTTTTAGATGTTTACCTGCAAATCCAAATGTGAACTCAGGTAAGCCAGGCGTATAGAGCAACTCTTGATGTTGATAGAGATTGGTATCAACAATGATAGTGATGTATTCCGGTAAGCCTATTGGGCAAACCGCGCCGGGTACGCAACCTAACACTTCGACCATTTCATCGTCATTACAAATAGAGGGACGTTTACCTGTAATCGCTTTAATCTGCTTGGCATCGAGGCGCGAGTCCTTATCTGTCAGATAAACCGCGTAACCTTGTCCTTTGAGGGTTAAAAAGAGGCTTTTGGTATGCGTACCCGTCCAACCAAGCTCTCTCGCAATGCGTATATCTGTCTCAAAGTCTAAGATGGCTTCGTGCTGCCATTCCCGAAAAGGAATAGAGAGCGCGTTGAATCGCTCTCTATTGTTGTTATAAATACGTTTTAGTGACTCCATGTCTTTGCTGCCTTACTACCTGGTGATTACCAATACTTATCAATAAGCTCACTCGCTAAGATATATGCGATTGTGAACATCATCATTGCGATTGCAATGTCGATGGTTTTTTTCACTTTTGGTTTAGAGAGTGTTGGACCTAGTTTGGCTGCTCCTATCGATAAAGTGTAGAACCAAACAAAGGAAGCCATAATCGTACCTAGTGCAAAAGCAATGCGATCATGGCCTTCAAATTGTCCACCGATCGAACCTAGAATAACGACAGTATCTAAATATAAGTGCGGATTAAGCACAGTGACGGCTAACGCACCTAGAATAACCGTTCGACGACCTCGAGCTACGATCTCCCCTTTTGATTCCGATTCACTCTCTGGCTTAAAAGCACTTTTTAGTGAGAGCAGTCCATAGAAGCTCAAGAAAGCAATACCACCAAGTGTCACCGACGTCAGTAAGATTTCATTTTGAGACAGAATTGCACCACCACCAAAAATACCTAGAGAGATGAAAATCATATCTAGCACGCTACAAATAGTGGCGGTTGTTAGGTGGTGGTTACGCTTTATGCCTTGATTCAAAACATACGCATTTTGCGCGCCGATCGGAATGATCATTGATGCTCCTAAACCAAAACCTTGCAATAGAACCCACAAGCTCACACTTCACCTCACTTCAAAATAACAAATACATTTACAGAAAAGGGAAAGATAAAGCGTTTATCTAAATAAGTATAATTAATGATTTTAATCTTACATTAGATAGACTAATTTAACGGGAGGCGTTTGATCAAGAGTGAGAGGAAAGGTATGCGAGGGTTAGATTACAAATGGATTGAGGCATTAGACGCTATAGTTTATCAGGGTAGCTTTGAGCGTGCTGCCGAGCATTTATTTGTTTCTCAATCCGCCATTTCTCAACGTATCAAGCAGTTAGAGAAGTTTCTCGCGCAGCCTGTTTTAATTCGAAGCCAGCCACCTAAGCCAACGCCAATTGGTAAAAAATTGTTGGGTCTTTATCGGCGAGTACGCTTGCTAGAGCATGAAATTCTCCCCGAACTAAAAAATGATACCAGTACGCGACCTGTGCAACTCTCTTTAGCGACTAATGCAGATAGCCTTGCAACATGGCTACTGCCAGCGCTGCAAAATGTTATGAAGCAGCGTCAAGTTGAACTAAAACTGACTATCTATGGTGAATACCGCTCTATTGAAAAACTCAAAAGTGGCGAAGTGACAGGAGCGATCAGCTTGGAGTCCCAGCCAATCCCCGGATGCAGAGCAGACTATTTAGGTCGCATCGATTATGTTTGTGTCGCGAGCCCAGAGTTCTATCAGCGTTATTTTTCTAAAGGCGTAAATAATCAGACATTGGCAAAAGCACCGGCCGTTTCATATGACCAATATGATGATCTACATAAAACATTTCTTACCGAGCATTTTAACGTCAATCCTGACAGCGTTATTCATCACAACATCAGTAGTTCTGAAGCGTTTCTAAAAGTGGCGTTAGCTGGTGTTGCTTATTGCTTGATCCCCCGCTTGCAAATTACCGACGAATTAGACAGAGGTGTGTTGGTTGATGTGACTCCAGGTTTTTTAATGTCCCATCGGATTTATTGGCACCACTGGCAGTTAGAAACTGGGGTATTACAAGAAATCTCACACGCGATAGTGGGGTATGCGCAGCAGCATCTACCTCAATAAGTTTGTCAGAGCTGCATATCGTTAACTTAGTGTGTTTTGTTTAAAAATTACGCCAATGTTACATAGTCAAAGTTGTGTTAGAAGTCACTATGGGTGCTTGGATAATCGGCGGAAGTTTCTATTATGAAACCACACGCTTTCTCAGCCATGATAGTGATGTTGGAATCTGAGATTAAGTACTTAATTTTGTATGGATGGATTTATTGAATGAAATTGTATTCATTTTTGCTGGCTTCAGCACTCAGCCTTACCAGTGCTTCAGTTTTGGCGAATACGCCAGAGTTTGCTCATGTTACGACAACGGGGTATGGCGAAGTGACGGCCACACCTGATATGGCTACGTTTTCTGTAAAAGTAGTCGATACGACAATGACGGCCGAACAAGCGAAATTGTCCGTAGATAAAACCGTTGAAGAGTTTCTAAAAAGCTTATCGGATGCCGGCTTGTCAAAAGACAATATTACTAGCTCGAATTTATACCTTGCTCCTCAGTACCATTACCCTAAATCAGGAAAAGCAGAACTTGTTGGGTATCGAGCATCTCGCAGTATTGATGTCACGGTGACGGAGCTGAAAAACCTTAACCAATACCTAGATATGGCGTTAGAAGCGGGAATTAATCAGGTTGATAATATTCAACTTAAGGTAAGCAACCAAGCCGAGTATCAGCAAAAGGCACGAATGGCTGCGATTAAGGACGCAAGAGAAAAAGCAGGGTCATTAGCGACTGGTTTTGAGAAAAAGTTGGGCGATGTATGGCAGATCAATTACAGACAGATGCACGTTCAGCCTGTGTTAATGCGTTCAATGGCGATGGATAGTAAAGAAGGAGCGAATAGCTACCAAGATTCAACCATGATCATTCGCGATCAAGTCGATGTCATTTATAAGCTAAAGTAAGGCTTAGCAAACAGTAAAAAGCAAAAGGCAGGGAGTTACAACCCCTGCCTTTGTCGTTTCTGTTTCACTGTTTAGTGAAGGATACGAGCACGGATTGTGCCTTCAATGTTTTTGAGCTTTGTTAGAGCTTCTTCTGCTCGTTCAGTTTCAACGTCGATCACTACGTAGCCTATTTCAGCGGCTGTTTGTAGGTACTGCGCGGCAATGTTAATGCCTTCTTCAGCAAAGATGGTGTTGATCTGAGTTAGAATACCAGGACGGTTCTTGTGAATATGAAGCAGACGAGAGCACTCACCACTGTGTTCTGGCAATGACACTTCAGGGAAGTTTACGCTTGAAAGTGTCGAGCCGTTATCAGAGTACTTAGCCAGTTTGCCCGCCACTTCTAAGCCGATATTCTCTTGTGCTTCTTGCGTTGAACCACCAACGTGTGGAGTGAGAATGACGTTATCGAATTTTTGTAAAGGAGACTCGAACGGGTCAGCATTTGTTTTTGGTTCAGTTGGGAATACATCAATTGCAGCGCCGGCAAGGTGACCAGCTTCTAAGCTATGGCAAAGTGCAGGAATATCCACAACGGTGCCACGTGCCGCGTTGATAAAGATGGAACCTGGTTTCATTCGAGCAAATTCAGCTTCACCCATCATGTTTTTCGTTTCCGGTGTTTCGGGAACGTGCAAAGAAATCACATCACATTTGTTCAATAGTTCACTCATGGTATGTACTTGCGTCGCATTACCAAGGGACAGTTTGTTCTCAATATCGTAGTAGTAAACGCGCATACCTAAGTTTTCGGCAATAATACCAAGCTGCGTACCAATGTGACCGTATCCGATAATGCCAAGGCACTTACCACGAGCTTCGTAAGAGTTGTCTGCACTTTTCTTCCAAATACCGCGATGTGCAAGAGCATTCTTTTCAGGAATACCACGCACTAGTAAAAGGATTTGCCCAAGTACAAGCTCTGCCACGCTTCGAGTGTTAGAGAATGGTGCATTAAAGACAGGAATACCGCGTTTTGCTGCTGCGTCTAGGTTTACTTGGTTAGTGCCAATACAAAAACAGCCAATTGCAACCAGCTTGTTCGCCGCATTGATTACCTCTTCGGATAGGTTCGTACGGGAGCGGATACCAATGAAGTGCACGTCTTTTACCGCTTCAATTAGTTCTTCTTCCGGAAGGGAACCTTTATGGTATTCAATGTTGGTATAACCAGCTGCTTGAAGAACTTCAACTGAAGAAGGGTGGAGTCCCTCTAACAAGAGGATCTTAATCTTTTCTTTTTCCAGTGAAACTTTGGCCATTTTTTCTCGTCCTTAAAATGGAAAGGTGGGCTAATGTGGCGCACATTGGGCAAAACTATTAAAAAGGGGATAATTAACAGTTTTGTAGGAAGACAAACGTTTCCCTGTGCGTCTTCTGTTCAATAAAGTAACAAAAAAAAATTGCTTTGGGTAAGAAAATTACGGAATAAGAGATAATTTTCTTATAGAAAGGAATAAAAAACGGTGCCTTGCAGCACCGTATGTAATGAAATAACAGAAAAGTGAACCAGATAGGTTCATTTTAGGCTGTTATTTACTCTTCAATTTTTGTACCTTCTGGTGTGCCAGTGATCACTACGTCTGCACCACGATGAGCAAAAAGACCCACAGTCACCACACCAGCGATGCCGTTTATTTTGTCTTCCATTTCTTTCGGGTTGGTAATTTGCATATTGTGCACATCCAGAATCACGTTGCCGTTGTCAGTCACAACGCCTTCACGGTAAGCTGGATCACCACCTAGTTTTACCAATTCACGAGCCACGTAAGAGCGTGCCATTGGGATTACTTCAACAGGCAATGGGAACTGGCCAAGTACGTCAACTGCTTTAGTGCCGTCAACGATACATACGAACTTATCAGAGATTGCTGCGACTATTTTCTCACGAGTCAGAGCCGCGCCGCCGCCTTTGATCATTTCACGTGCTGGGTTGATCTCATCTGCGCCATCAACATACACATCCAGCTTCATTACATCGTTACACTCGTATACTTCAATACCAAGCTCTTTAAGGCGCTCAGTTGAAGCGACAGAGCTAGACACTGCACCTTTAATATCATCTTTGATAGTGCCTAGTGCATCGATGAAGTGATTCACGGTAGAGCCAGTACCAACACCGACAATGCTGCCTTTCTCAACATATTTTAGTGCTGCCCAACCAGCCGCTTTTTTCATTTCATCTTGAGTCATGCCAATCTCCTGAATAGATGTTCGTTAACGTTTGCGGGCGTGATTATAGCGGCTTACTTGTCACTTTCCCATTGCCATATTTGGCTTGGGGTCACGATCTTAGGTAATGGAATGTCCCAGCTTTCAATTGGTAAGCGTTCTACATGTTGGCAGTCATGAGCGATACCAACAGGTTTAGCTCCCTCTCCAGTTATAAACCAACGTGACAGAGTACGATCGTAGTACCCTCCGCCCATGCCTAAGCGGTGTCCGATGCTGTCGAACCCAACTAAAGGCGTGCAGATTAAATCAAGCTGGCGAACGGGTTTGAGGTGTCTGATATCGAGCTTGGGCTCTAAGATGCCGTACTTGTTGTAGACGAGCTGTTCATCACTTATATACTGAAGAAACAGTAACTGACCTTTAGAAAAGGGATGGATGACGGGCAGATAAACCGATTTTCCCTGTTGCCATAACCATTCAATGAGCGGTTTAGTATCAAGCTCACCGTCTGCAGAAAGGTAGATGGCAATATGTTGCGCCTGCTCGATTTCAGGAAGTTGGGAAAATTGAGTAATAAGGTCGATTCCCGCTTGGTATTGTGTATCACTGCACAGAGCGTTGCGCTTTTCACGAATCAGTTTGCGGAAGTCTTGTCGAGAGAGGTCTGACATAGAGAGAATACCCCAGGGTGCCGTTGAGGATTGTGGCCCTTGAACCAGCTGGTTCAAGGCGGATCAGCAATGACAACCGTAGGCTTCTCGGTGCATGCCGAGCTTGCTCAATAGTTACCAAATACTAACCCTTAGGTATTGCTTATCGGCTCAGGGACTTAAATCCTGCTGACGCACACCCCAGGGTAAATTTTGTATTTACTGCTGTCCTTGCGTAACTTTGCTTAGTGCGTTCTCTAAAGACGCGGTGAGCTTTTCCATTCGCTCAGTAATTTCTTGCTGTTGACCATTGGATTCGTATGACTTGGTGTGCAACTCATAGCAAATATTCAATGCAGCAAAGGTCAGCAGTTGGATTTCATTGGTTACCTTAGTACGTTCGCTCATTTCTTTCAATCGGCGATCCAGATCTTTTGCCGCTGCAACAAGAGACTCTTCTTGTCCTGTCGGACAATTCACTCGTGTAAGTTTGCCTAATATTTCAACGTCGATCGCTTGATTGCTCATGATGAATAAACTCTATATTCGCGCTATCTAAGGTGTTGCTTCATACAACTACCGAGGAGCAAACTATAGGAAAACCGCTATTAAGATTCAAGCATTTCCCATCACAGAAAGAGAAATGATGACGAGATCACACAGGAATTGGGCAAATTGAACAAATGCTGTCCAAAATTGAATTTGATAGCCGTTTCAGACCACTAACCTTGATGGTAGGATATACCAATACATTATTACGCAAGAATGAGCCAAGTTATGAGTGAAATCACCCTTCCTGAATACCAATCTATTGCTGCTGAACTGCAATCTGCAAGCCTAGCAGTAACACCTGCGGAATTACATGGCTTATTTGTCGGCATGTTAAGTGGTGGATTGGCGATTAATGATCAAACTTGGCAGCCTATTCTGTTTGACTACACCAATGATGGTATGGGTTGGCCTTCTACCGCGCTAGCTTTTGCTCAAAGCGTATTCACTGTTACTGTCAATGAACTAACTGGCACGTCGATGGAGCTGTCTTTATTATTGCCAGATGAGCCGGGCGAAGAAGGCTTATTCGCATTAGCCGACAGTGTGTCCGACTTTGTAAACCACTTTATTTCTGGGCTAGGTCTAGCAGGCGTTGCTCTTAATAAAGCATCTGATGACGCTAAAGAAGCACTGGCTGACTTAGAAGAGATTGCCAAATTAGGCATCGATGAAGATGACGATCTTGGTGAACAAGCGCAATTGCTAGAGCAAGTGATTGAGCACATCAAAGCTTGCGTACTAACGATTCATGCTGAATTTGGTGTTCGTCCTGAAAGCAGCGACAAAAAACCTACTATTCACTAATCGTAGACTGTCCAGAGGTTAGTATGAAGCAATATGATGTAGTCATTGCTGGTGGTGCCATGGCTGGTGCAACGTTAGCATTGGCGATTGACCATTTGTCTCAGGGAAAGCTCCGCATTGCAGTCGTTGAGCCTTTTAAAGCACAATCAGATATGCACCCTGGTTTTGACTCTCGCTCAATCGCATTGTCTTACGGTACTGTCAATCTGTTGCGTCAACTACAGCTCTGGACGTCAGTAGAACCGTTTGTCACCCCCATTGAACATATCCACGTTTCTGACCGTTCTCATGCTGGGATGACGGAGATTACCAAGCAAGAGGTTGGGGTTGAAGCTCTAGGGTATGTTGTAGAATTAGCCGATGTTGGGCGTGTATATCAAGAATTATTAGACAGCAGCGAATCCATTACGCTGTTTTGTCCTGACTCCGTTACCGATATCGAGCGCGAGCAAAACTGTACCCATGTGGCGTTGAAAAGTGGTGAGCAACTTGAAGCAAAACTGTTGGTAGCTGCAGATGGTGCTGTTTCGACCTGTTGTCAGAAAATTGGTCTAGAAATTTCTGAGCAAGATTTTGAACAAGTGGCTGTCATTGCCAATATTGTGACTCAAGAACCTCATCAAGGTAGAGCCTTTGAACGTTTTACTGAAAATGGCCCTGTTGCTTTATTGCCAATGAGTGACAATCGAATGTCCTTAGTTTGGTGTTTGCACCCTGAAGAAGCCCAAGCCGTTCTTGAGTTATCTGATCAAGCATTTCTCCAGCATTTACAGAACGATTTTGGTTGGCGTTTAGGCACGATGAAAAAAGTGGGGCGTCGTGCAAGTTACCCATTGCTTCTTCGCCATCGAAAGCAAAATATTTCACATCGCTTTGCAATTGTTGGAAATGCGGCGCAAACGCTGCACCCGATAGCTGGACAAGGCTTTAATCTCGGTATTCGCGATGTAGTCTCACTAGCAGAAGAAATTGTGCAGCAAAGTGAGGATGTGGGTCTTTATCAAGGCCTGATGCGCTTTAGTCAACGTAGAGAAGCAGATCGAAGCGAAACTATTTGGCTAACCAGTGCCTTAGTGCATGTTTTTTCAAATGATTTACCCGCGATGCGAATTGGCCGAAATACTGCCTTAGCAGCGATGGATAACCTTTCTATTTTTAAGCAGCCGCTACTACGCCATACACTTGGCTTGGTAAAACGATGAACGGCCGCACTGAATTAGGTAATAAAAAGCAATGATGCAAAGTGTAGATATCGCCATCATCGGCGGAGGGATGGTTGGGTTGGCACTTGCTGCCGCGTTCAAAGACAGTGATCTGCGTGTCGCCGTTATTGAAGGTAAAGTGCCAGATGATTCGTTGAAAGAATTACCCGATGTTCGTGTGTCTGCGCTGAGCCGCTCTAGTGAGACGATTTTGCGTAAACTTGGTGCTTGGCAGGGCATAGAACAGCGCCGAGCTTCACCTTACCATGGCATGGAAGTATGGGAACAAGATAGCTTTGCCAGCATTGAATTTAATGCACAAAGTATGGCACAACCTGATTTAGGGCATATTGTTGAGAATCGTGTGATTCAACTTGCGCTGCTTGAACAAGTCCAAAAGCTCGATAACGTCACTATGTTTATGCCTGCACGTTGCGCGACTCTCGCGGTCGGTGAGCAAGAAAGCTGGCTGACGCTCGATAATGGCCAAGCCATGACCGCTAAATTAGTGGTCGGAGCCGATGGGGCGAATTCGTGGCTTCGCCATCAAATGGATATTCCATTAACGCATTGGGACTATGGTCATCATGCTTTGGTCGCGAATGTCAAAACTGCTATGCCACACAACAGCATTGCGCGCCAGATATTTACTCCTCACGGACCGTTGGCATTTTTGCCAATGTCGCAACCAGATATGTGCTCTATTGTTTGGTCCACGGAGCCAAATCGAGCAGAGCAGTTAGTGGCGATGAGTGAACATGATTTCAATAAAGCGTTGACGAGTGAGTTTGATGCTCGACTTGGTCTATGTGAAGTAGTGGGAGAGCGTGCTGCGTTTCCTTTGAAAATGCGCTATGCGCGAGATTTTGTTGTCGAGCGAGTCGCGCTGGTTGGTGATGCGGCCCATACCATTCACCCATTAGCGGGGCAGGGTGTGAATTTAGGTTTATTAGATGCGGCCAGTCTTGCTCAAGAAGTATTAGCACTTTGGAAGCAGGGTCAAGATATCGGCAGTAAACGCAACCTAAGAAGCTACGAGCGTTGGCGAAAAGCGGAAGCGGCAAAGATGATCGCTACTATGCAAGGGTTTCGAGATTTGTTCTCTGGCGAGAACCCTGCTAAGAAGCTTGTTCGTGGCATTGGCTTGAGTTTAGCGGGGCAACTGCCGGGAGCGAAAGATGAGATCATGAAGCGCGCGCTTGGTTTAAAGGGACACTTGCCGGATCTGGCGCGTCAGTAAGTGCAAAGCGAACTTCAAATACACAAAAGGCTGGTTAATCCAGCCTTTGTTTTATCAACATTTTGCTAAGCATATGCGCATCGGAGTTTCATTATTTCTTGATTGATCTCTTTGACCGCTCGGAAATGGCGTTGCTCTGCTTTCTCCGGCAGTATTAACTTACCGTTATCAAACTCGAATCTACCGACCCCGTAAATATAAATTCTTCCTTTAAAAAGACGACTTATATGTTTAGCAATCATACTTGGTGTATAGCGCTTAAACAGTCTCATATTTACTTTCCTTTTATCTAACCTAGCCTAGGTATTCTACGTTCTGGACGCGAAAATTATTGTGACAGCAATAGTATTAAATACAGATGTAGGGTGTTGCGTCAGAGAATTGTGTTGTCTTAGACAATTTGACAGTGTCATCTCTTAAATAGCGTGAGGATTACCCCAAAAATAACCTCTCTAAAGGAACCCTTACGCCAATACACTCCTTTTTACGTGACGCATTAAGCAATAGTTTTGTTACAGAATTAAGAATAGAACGAAAACGGTTGTTTGCTAGTTGTTCCTATTAAGGTCGTGCCTCGCGCAACACACTTTACGTTCTAACGATTAGAGGAAATGAAAGAGAAAAAGTTCCACGTAAAAAAAAGCCCGCTTCAGCGGGCGAATAGTCACAGATGCATTACACAAAAGTGGATAACTAACTGCATGAATGCTGTCACTCAGCTAGCTGACTCACTTTATATCGGTTAAGTGCTTGTTTGAAACTTAACCAACAAATTCAGCATATACGAGTTTTATCTTTGTGACTATTTATGTTTTATATGTGATTAAAAATTCTCATGTCTATTTTTGTAGATATGAGCGAGATCACGCAGTGATAGAAACACTACATGTCATTACATTGTTTTTAGACGATTAACGACAGATCTCAGCTACGGTCGGCTGACACAATTGGATAAGATCTTTAATAGAAAGCGCCAGTCCAGCCATGCGATCGCCACTGCTGATCGTGACTTCCTGTTCTTCTAGTAAGCTAGGGTCGAACACGATTGGCATATGACGTTTGAGTAGCAGAGGAGTGACAGTACCAATTTTGTAACCAGTGATGGACTCAACATCGGCTTGATCAACACAAGTCATCCGGCGATATTTCAGTAACGAGCGCACTTTTTTGGGATCAACGCTACGATCACCTGGCGCACAGGCGAGTGCATATTGATTACCCATGTCTCGTAGCAAGATTGCTTTCACCATTTGAGAGGGGCGAATGCCGCGTTGGTGCGCGGCATCCTCAATGGTGGTTGCTGGTCTTTGATGCGGTAACAGACGAAACGGAATGTGTTGGTCTGTGAGAAATTGCATCAAAGGAGTATTGATTGTATTACTCATCATCAAGACTGTAAGGCAGTGATTCGATTGTCCATTCACATTCTGGTTGCGCAACCAAACGAAGACGAGTGTCCTCATCGAGATTATTAGGCAGTACGATCAGGCCAATCGCGTGATTGTCACTGAACTGGTAGTGATTTAATAAAGCACCTACTGAACGCCAGTTTTCACCTACGCTGCGTTCGAGCTCAATTGGTTCGTCACTGAATGGAGCAGAAGTTGCACCTTTTACGATATACATCGCACGTTTATTGGTACCGCGATACTTCGCTCGTGCTACCGTTTCTTGTCCCGTGTAGCAGCCCTTTGTGAAGCTTATGCCTCCTAAAGCTTGCACGTTAAGTGCTTGTGGAATGTGAGCATTCTGCGCGGATGCAGAGACAAATGGTAAACCTGCCTCAATATCGAAACGATTCCAAAGCTCATTTGTCGTAAAGACAGCGTCGGTAGTTTCAACGATTTGCTGTGCTTCTGGCGCACTTAATATCAGTAACCAGCGATCTTGTGCAACTTGCACTGCTGTGCCACCGTCAACTGGGCGAACGCTGCCAGTTGTCTTGCTCATTGTTGAAATGAATTCGTCGGCTTTGACGCCAGCAACACCTAAGATAACGTCATCAGAAGCTTCAATCGTTACTTTAGAGAAAATAGCGTATTTCTTTATTTCATTAAGTTCTACGTCAATCGCCGATTTTGGTTGGATCATGCCGTAGCCATCATGATGATGGAAAAGGCGGAACACGCTCCACACTTTTCCTTTCGCATCACAATGTGCGCCCAGTGTTGATTGGTCTTGTTCTAAAGAAACAACATCGCAGGTAACCTGACCTTGTAAGTATGATTTTTTATCATCACCGATCATGGTGATCATGCCGAAGTTATCCAGCAGTGAGATAGATAACTCTGGAAGTACGTCTTGAGTTGAGAGAGGTAATGCTGAAAAACGAGTTTGCCATTCCATAATTACAATGCCTTTTGAAGATATTTTTCCGCTATGGTATACCCAAATAACCTTGAGATACTAGGGGAGCGATTTACGAATCAACATTTGTCTGCTTTCACTATCGTATTGTGACCCGCACACTAGTGACGTAGCACATCCCTTGTTACACTCCGCACTAACAACAAGACATCTATGAAGGAATAGTGAATGTACACTCCGGAAGAAAAAGCGCGTATTAAATGGGCTTGTCGTCGAGGCATGCTTGAGCTTGACGTAGTAATTATGCCGTTTTTTGAAGAGTGCTTTGATACTCTGAGTGAACAAGAGCAGCGTGACTTTGTTTCTTTACTTGAATGCGATGATCCTGATCTGTTTACTTGGGTAATGGGGCATGGCCGTAGCGAAAATTTAGGTCATGCAGCAATGGTTGATAAAATTGTCGCCCATAACCTCAGCAAAGTTCGTTAATTTTACTGCTTCTCCCTCTCTGACTGCCCGAGTCTTCAATGTTGTACTTTTCTTATTGATGACTTGGGCTGTTATCCTCTCTAGCATTCCGCTCGTATTATCGACTTATTTGTTATTACTGATTGTTAAGGCTCTCTCAAGCCAAGGCCTTGTTCAACCTACAAGTCATGGGCATTGGTATGTGCACTGCGATGGCTCGGTTAGGTTTGATGCCCTTGAGTGTGGCGAATGCTCGGAAGATATTGAGTCCGAAAAGGGTCATTTACAGCGAGTCGATACATCGGCATCACCATTCAAGATAACATTCCAATTGCAATCTGGCCGTGTTGTTACGATTTGGCGTGATAGCTGTGACGATGAGCAGTATCGTCAACTATCTTTGGTATTACGCCAATGGGAAATGAAACAGGGAGCTAATGCTCCCTGCTGATGTAATAGTTTACTTGGTAAAGTTAAAGCTGTTTAGCTGGAACCAAAATCGTTGGGCCGCTGTTTTCCAGTTGGTTCGGATAGTCAAGCGTGTAGTGCAAACCTCGACTCTCTTTACGCTGCATCGCACAACGAACCATCAACTCTGCTACTTGTAAAAGGTTACGCAGTTCTAATAAGTTGTTCGACACTCGGAAATTGCTGTAGTACTCGTGTGTTTCTTGTTGCAACAGTTGGATACGGCGTAAGGCGCGCTCTAAACGCTTGTCAGTTCGCACAATGCCCATGTAGTCCCACATAAACAGACGAAGCTCGTGCCAGTTGTGCTGAATGATCACTTCTTCATCACTATTGGTTACTTTACTTTCATCCCAACATGGCACCTGTGAGGGTAGCTCAACGTTAGTGTGATGTTTTAGAATATCTTTTGCCGCAGACCAAGCATAAACCACGCATTCGAGAAGTGAGTTTGATGCCATGCGGTTAGCACCGTGCAGCCCGGTGTAGCTAACTTCACCAATCGCATACAAATTTTTCAGATCGGTGCAGCCATTTCTATCCACCATGACACCGCCACAAGTGTAGTGTGCAGCAGGTACGATTGGGATTGGCTCTTTAGTCATGTCGATGCCCAAATCCATCAAACGTGAATAAATGGTTGGGAAGTGTTTCGTAATAAAGTCAGCAGGCTTATGACTGATGTCGAGATACATACAGTCGGCGCCTAAACGCTTCATTTCGAAGTCGATAGCACGAGCCACGACGTCACGCGGAGCAAGCTCTTTACGTTCATCGAAATCTGGCATAAAGCGAGAGCCATCTGGACGACGCAGGTAAGCACCTTCGCCACGCAACGCTTCAGTCAGCAAGAAGTTACGTGCTTCTGGGTGATATAAACACGTAGGGTGGAACTGGTTAAATTCCATATTCGCCACACGACACCCTGCACGCCAAGCAATCGCAATACCATCACCAGACGACACATCTGGGTTAGAGGTGTATTGATAAACCTTTGAAGCACCACCTGTAGCGAGAACCACAAATTTGGCTCGCACGGTTTCGACATGCTCTTCGTTGCGGTTCCAAATATAAGCACCGATAACTTTGTTTTTATCACCGCCAATTTTGTCTTCGGTGATTAAGTCCAGAGCATTGTGACGTTCGAGAACATGAATGTTTGGATGGTTATGAGCGTTATCTTGCAGGGAGGTTTGCATCGCCATACCTGTCGCATCTGCCGCGTGAAGAATACGACGACGGCTATGACCACCTTCACGAGTTAAGTGGTAGCGAGGTTCATCGTCAGAGTCATCTTCTTCACGATCAAATGGGACACCACCGTCAATCAACCACTGTACACACTCTTTTGAATGCTCAGCAATGAACCTTACGGTCTCCTCATCGCAAATACCATCCCCGGCGATTTGCGTGTCTTCAACGTGTGAATCAATGGTGTCTGACTCATCAAATACGGCAGCGATACCGCCTTGAGCATAGTAGGTTGCCCCTTCGCTGCGTGGTCCTTTACTCAGCACCATCACCTTACAGTGGTTAGCAACGCGCAAAGCCAACGACAAACCTGCCGCGCCACTCCCTACCACTAATACATCACACTCATGTTCACGATTTGTGTTCATATAACTTTTATAATCCCAAGCTAAGGTAACAAAGTTACCTTGTGTATTATTTGCACACCATGTGCATTCCATTATCGCGACATCTGTCGCTAAGGGCTAAGTTGGGAGACCTATCGACGTCCGTGTTACGGCGGTGACTGAGCCACTCTTCTTTTTCATGCAGAGCATGAGCATGCTTCCTAAGTTATAATTTGTAACGCGGTGTTCAGATAGCCATTAGCCATGCAAATGAAAAGTAATAGTTTGTCAATGCCATTGCTTTTCCATGCCCGACCCAGCACAATCTGGGACAGAGATCATTCATTATACCCATTTCCCTCCAAGATGCTCGCTTGTCAAACTTAGACTAAAGTCAGGCAGCGGTGGTCATTTGGGTACAGACATCACATTGTGAAAAAACAATGACAAAAAACTTGAGAAACCATGGAACTTTCTCATTCACGTTAGAGTCACAATAGTGCTCAAGTAAGCAGTGGTGTCAATACTACGTTTTGCATAATTAGTACCCATATCTGAGAAGAGTAGGGGCATAACAAATAGGAGTATCCGCTCGAATGAACGAGCAGCTGACCGATCAAGTATTGATTGAGCGAGTTCAGAATGGCGATAAGCAAGCATTCAACCTGTTGGTAACAAAGTACCAGAATAAGGTATGTAATCTTATTTCCAGATACGTTAGTAATCCTGGCGATGTACCAGATGTAGCACAAGAAGCGTTTATTAAAGCTTACCGAGCTATCCCTAGCTTTCGTGGGGAAAGTGCGTTTTATACGTGGCTGTATCGCATTGCAGTGAATACTGCGAAAAATCACATTGTTGCTCAAGGGCGTAGACCTCCAGCGACAGATGTCGATGCTGAAGATGCTGAATTTTACGAAACAGGTAGTGCACTTAAAGAAATATCGAACCCTGAGAACTTAACGTTGTCCAAAGAATTGCAACGGGTGGTGTTCAGTGCAATCGAAGCTTTACCTGAAGATTTAAAAACCGCAATGACATTACGAGAGCTCGACGGCTTGAGTTATGAAGAAATTGCAGAAGTGATGGATTGCCCGGTAGGAACGGTACGATCGCGTATCTTCCGTGCTCGTGAGGCGGTGGAAAAGAAAATCAGACCTCTTTTGCAACGCTAGTACAAGTAATAACTATGGTGAAAATAATGGCTGACAAAGAAAAACTTTCAGCTCTCATGGATGGAGAATTGGTCGATAAGGCTTTAATTCAAGAGTTAGAGCAAGACCAAGAGAGCCGTGATGCTTGGCAGAACTATCACCTGATTGGTGATGTGATGCGAGGCGAAGCGCCAGCAAAACCTGAGTGGAATATTGCTGAAAGCGTGGCGTTAGCGTTAGAAGATGAACCTGCACACCGTGCGTTTGATTCGCACAGTGCAAATGTTATCTCAATTGCGGATACGCCAAAAGAGTCGCAACCAGAACCGCAAAAAGCAAAACGTCACTTGCCAGGTTGGTTGACGCAGTTTGGTCAAGTTGCTGTTGCTGCATGTGTATCGCTTGTTGTTATTTTAGGTGTACAGCAGTACGGTGGTAGCGATTCAATGTCGCCGCAAACAGATCAATTACCTGTATTGCAGACGGTTCCGTTTGCTGGCAGCGCAGAACCAGTGAGTTTGACTCGTGAGTCTGTAGAACGTTCTGTAGGCGAGGCAAATATGCAAGAGCAGCGCAAGCGTGTTCATGCTATGCTGCGAGACTACGAATTGCAGTTACGAATTAACAGTGATGCATCTCAACAAGATGCAAATCTGAATCCGGATATTGAATGAAAAAATTTCTGATCAGCGCTTGCGCTCTGTTCAGTATGATGTCTTCTCAAGCCTTTGCTGGTGATAAGCCAGCGGAGGCTTTATTGCATCAAATGAGCGAGGCGAGTAAGAATTTAAGTTACGAACTCTCTTATATCCTTATCAAAAAGAACAGCATTGAGCCGTTGCTGTATCGTCATGCCACGCATGGTGACGATCAATATGCTCATCTTGTCTACTTAAGTGGCCCAGTGCGTGAAGTGATTCGTCGCGGAACTGAAGTAAGTTATATCGAAACGGGTTTAGAACCGTTCACCATCGAGTCAGGTAAAATGGTCGCTCCGACTATGCCTATGCTCAACACCAATATCGATGAGCTAAACTTGTATTACGACTATGTAAAAGTGGGTAGAGCTCGTGAAGCTGGTGTGGCAACACAAGTGCTGCGTATTGTTCCTAAAGACGGTCTGCGCTATTCATACGTACTATGGATCGATGAAAAGAGTAAATTGCCGTTACGTGCCGACCTTGTGGACCGCGATGGTGAAATGCTTGAACAATATCGCACTATTTCTTACACGGTAAACCCAAAAATCGCAGAGTTAATGAGTGGCCTGCAAGATGTTCAATTACCTGCTGTTCTCACCATGCCAAAAGGCGATATTGGGACCAGTAATTGGCAGGTTGGTTGGATCCCTGAGGGTTTCGAGCCGAACGAGCTCAACCGCTATCGTATGGCCGTTACTAACCAAATGGTGGAGAGTCAGCTGTATTCTGATGGTCTGTTTAGTTTCTCTGTTTACGTAGCAAACAAAGATGAGCATTCGTTAAAAGGGCAGCTGGTTCGCCAAGGCAGAAGAACGCTACACAGTTTTGTGAGCGGTCAACATGAAATCTCCGTCGTAGGAGACATTCCACCGACCACAGCACAGCGTATCGCCCAATCTGTCACATTTAATGTAACAAAGAGTAAATAACAATGATGACCGCGTTGGCTACCGTGACAGACGTGCATCGTCGCGGCAAGCAATTCGAAATTGATTTAAGTTGCGAACAGCAGACCAGTTGCAGTAGTTGCTCTTCACAGAAAAGCTGTGGAACGGGCGTTGTTACTAAAGCCATTGGTAACAAGAGTTTATCTTGGCATCTGCGCACGGATAAATCGGTGAAAATAGGTCAAGTCGTCGAGATTGGTTTTCCTGAGTCAAGCCTAATAAAATCAGCAATGGCGGTTTATTTACTGCCATTGCTTGGTTTGATTATCGGTGCGATGTTTGGTCACTTCCTATTAGCGCCGCTGACAGCCGGCGGGGAAGGCATCATCATATTGGCATCGGTATTGTTTGCCGCTGGTGGAATGTGGATCGCAAAATGTGTTTCTCGTCCGTTAGAAGATGAATCCAAGCGCCAAGTTACCCTCGTTCGGGTACTTGGAGAGCCAATCCAGTAAGTGCTGTCCCCCTCCACTAAAGGTTATTTGGGTATGTACTTTAAATTACGTGCGCCCGTTAACGAAATTCGGTAGAATCTGCCAACTTGATTGAAATGCCGTCAGTAGATGGCGTTTCTTACTGTCCCTATTTGTAAAGAGTTAGTCACCCTAAATCTATGAAGCACATTCGTAACTTTTCGATTATCGCCCACATCGACCATGGTAAGTCGACCCTATCAGACCGTCTAATCCAAGTTTGTGGCGGGTTAACCGATCGTGAAATGGCCGCACAGGTTCTGGATTCTATGGATCTTGAACGTGAGCGTGGCATCACCATCAAATCTCAGAGTGTGACGCTAAACTACACCGCTAAAGACGGTGAGACGTATCAGCTGAACTTCATCGATACTCCGGGGCACGTTGACTTTGCATATGAAGTATCACGCTCTCTAGCGGCTTGTGAAGGTGCGCTATTGGTTGTGGATGCGGGTCAAGGTGTTGAAGCTCAAACACTGGCTAACTGTTACACCGCGATCGAAATGGATCTAGAGGTTGTGCCAATCTTGAACAAGATTGACCTACCAGCAGCCGATCCTGAGCGTGTAGCGGAAGAAATTGAAGAAATCGTTGGTATCGATGCAATGGAAGCAACCCGCTGTTCTGCGAAGACAGGCATTGGTGTTGATGACGTTCTAGAGAACATTGTGTCAGCGATTCCAGCACCGGAAGGTGATCCAGATGCGCCACTACAAGCGCTGATCATAGACTCATGGTTTGATAACTACCTTGGCGTTGTTTCTCTAGTGCGTATTAAAAACGGCGAACTGAAGAAGAACGATAAGATCAAAGTGATGAGTACGGGCCAAGTTTGGGGTGTAGACCGCCTTGGTATCTTTACGCCAAAACAAGTAGATACCGATACCCTTCGTACTGGTGAAGTAGGTTGGGTTGTTTGTGGTATCAAAGACATTCTTGGTGCCCCTGTTGGTGATACGCTGACTCTAGCGAAGAATGGTTGTGATAAACCGCTACCTGGCTTTAAGAAAGTTAAACCTCAGGTTTACGCAGGTCTGTTCCCTGTATCTTCCGACGATTACGAAAACTTCCGTGACGCACTAGGCAAACTAAGCCTTAACGACGCATCGCTATTCTACGAGCCAGAAAACTCTGCGGCACTTGGCTTTGGTTTCCGTTGTGGTTTCCTTGGCATGTTGCACATGGAAATCATCCAAGAGCGTCTAGAGCGTGAATACGACTTGGATCTTATTACCACAGCACCAACGGTAGTTTACGAAGTTGAGAAGACAGATGGCGATCTGCTGTATGTTGATAGCCCAGCAAAACTACCAGCGATCAATGACATTGAAGAAATTCGTGAACCGATTGCACGTTGTAATATCCTTGTGCCTTCAGAGTACCTAGGTAACGTAATCACTCTGTGTGTTGAAAAGCGAGGCAGTCAAGTTGATATGGTTTACCACGGTAACCAAGTCGCTGTGACTTACGATATTCCAATGGCTGAAGTGGTACTGGATTTCTTCGATCGTCTGAAATCAACATCACGCGGTTACGCATCTTTGGATTACAACTTCCAGCGTTTTGAAGCTTCGAACATGGTACGTGTAGACGTTCTTCTTAACGGTGACACTGTTGATGCATTGGCGATGATCACACACAAAGATCAGTCTCAGACTCGCGGTCGTCAGTTGGTAGAGAAGATGAAAGAATTCATCCCTCGCCAAATGTTTGATATCGCAATCCAAGCGGCAATTGGTAACCACATTATCGCTCGTTCAACGGTAAAACAGTTGCGTAAGAACGTTATTGCGAAATGTTACGGCGGTGACGTAAGTCGTAAGAAGAAACTTCTGAAGAAACAGAAAGAAGGTAAGAAACGCATGAAGCAGATCGGTAACGTTGAGCTGCCTCAAGAAGCGTTCCTAGCCATCCTTCACGTAGGTAAAGACTAAAGTTGAACTTTGTCTCACACTTGTCGGTCTTAAGACGTTAGATATTAAAATAAGTGAAAGGGTTTCGGCTCTTTCACTTTCGTATTTTTAGATAAGGGAATTTAATGGCGAATACATTCTCACTGATGTTGGTTATTGCGACTTTGGTAACTGGCGTGGTTTGGCTATTGGAAAAGCTGGTTTTCGCGAAAAAGCGTCAGGAAAAACTGGCTGAGATTCAAGCTCAGACGTCTAATGGTTTGGATGCAGTGACCTTGCAAAAAGTTGAGCGTCAGCCTTGGTGGGTTGAAAATAGCGTCTCTATTTTCCCTGTGATCGCGTTCGTTTTAGTATTACGTTCTTTTATCTACGAACCATTTCAAATCCCATCAGGCTCAATGATGCCTACCTTGCTGGTTGGCGATTTCATTTTAGTTGAGAAGTACGCGTACGGTCTAAAAGACCCAGTATGGCGTACTCAGCTAGTGGAAACTGGTAAGCCTGAGCGTGGTGATATCGTGGTCTTCAAATACCCACCACAACCAAGTGTGGACTACATTAAGCGTGTAGTTGGTTTACCTGGTGATATCGTGCGTTATTCAAGTGATAAGCAGCTTTGCGTGCAAAGCCAAGGCGAATCGGCATGTAAGCCAGTTAAACTGAGCAATGTTGAAGAAAGTCAGTTTAGCTCGAACGGTATTCCAATGATCCAACTGGATGAGAAATTGGGTAACGTTGAGCACAATATTTTGGTTAACCCTCTTGTGCGTAACCGCGTGGAGCAATATTTCCCACGCAGCGGCACGACAGAGTGGGTTGTACCACAAGGTCAGTATTTTGTGATGGGTGATAACCGTGACAACAGTGCTGACAGCCGTTACTGGGGCTTTGTTCCAGAAGCAAACTTAGTCGGTAAAGCTGTCGCGATCTGGATCAGCTTCGAGTTTGATCGTGGCGCAGATAGTGTTCTACCTTCATGGATTCCAACTGGTGTGCGTTTTAACCGCATCGGTGGCATTCACTAACCATTCAAATATCGAGAGAGTATGAATTCTCCAATTGATAAACTAGAGAGAAAGCTCGGCTACCAGTTTCAAGATGCCGGGCTTATCAATTTGGCGCTGACGCACCGCAGCGCCAACAGTAAGCACAATGAACGTCTTGAGTTTCTGGGCGATTCAATTTTAAGTTTTGTCATCGCTGATGATCTGTACCATCGTTTCCCAAAAGTGAACGAAGGTGACATGAGCCGCATGCGTGCTACTTTGGTTCGCGGACATACATTGGCGGAACTGGGTCGTGAATTCGATCTAGGAGATTATTTAAAATTAGGTCCAGGTGAATTGAAGAGTGGCGGTTTTCGCCGAGACTCTATTTTAGCCGATGCGGTTGAAGCCATTATTGGCGCAATTTACCTAGACAGTGATCTTGAAGTTGTGCGAGGCATTGTACTGAGTTGGTATCAGTCACGCCTTGAAGCCATTAAACCAGGCGTTTCACAGAAAGATCCGAAAACTCGCCTACAAGAGTTCCTACAAGGCAGAAGAAAACCGCTGCCTGTCTACACAGTGACTAATATTAAAGGTGAAGCGCACAACCAAGAGTTCACGGTTGAGTGCGAAGTAGCAGGTGTGGATAAGCCTGTAATCGGTAAAGGCACCAGCCGCCGCAAGGCAGAACAAGCGGCTGCTGAAACAGCACTTGAGCAATTAACAAATGGCTGATAACGAATTCGATATCGATGCGTTTTTCGCATCACAAGGTGAGCCAAGCTCGCCAGAAAACCAACACTGTGGCTTTATTGCTATTGTTGGTCGTCCAAACGTAGGTAAGTCGACACTTTTGAACAAGATTTTGGGTCAGAAGATTTCGATCACCTCTCGTAAGCCGCAAACGACACGCCACCGTATTATGGGTGTGGATACGGACGGCGATTACCAAGCGATTTACGTCGACACGCCTGGACTTCACATTGAAGAAAAGCGTGCGATCAACCGTTTGATGAACCGTGCAGCTAACTCGTCATTGAGTGATGTAAACCTTGTGTTCTTCTTAGTCGATGGTACGCATTGGACTAAAGACGATGAGATGGTGCTGACCAAACTTCAAAAATCGAACTTCCCAGTTGTGCTTTGTGTAAACAAAGTCGACAACGTACAAGATCGTAACGACGTGATGCTACACATGGCGGAGATGTCGAAGAAGATGGACTTCGTGGATGTTGTGCCAATCTCTGCCAAGCAAGGTAAGAACATTGACGTACTGCGTAAGCACGTGCGTAATCACTTACCTAAAGCAACGCATCACTTCCCAGAAGAATACGTGACTGACCGTTCTCAGCGTTTTATGGCGTCTGAGATTGTGCGTGAAAAGCTGATGCGCTTTACTGGTGAAGAGCTGCCATACTCAGTAACGGTTGAAATTGAACGTTTTGATTACAACCCCGAAACCGACGGTTTCCACATCAATGCCTTGATTCTTGTTGAGCGTAATGGTCAGAAGAAAATGGTGATTGGCAAAGGCGGCGAGAAGATTAAAACCATTGGTCGCGAAGCGCGTTTGGATATGGAAGAATTGTTCGGTCGTAAAGTTTACCTAGAAACCTGGGTAAAAGTGAAATCTGGCTGGGCAGACGACGAACGAGCGTTGCGTTCGTTGGGTTATATAGACGATTTATAATCTTGGCTGCGAAGGTGCTTCGCTCCAACATCGATGAAAAATCAGTATCGATTAAAATAAGGAGCCGCTCGGCTCCTTATTTTTTATTTCACACTTTTTAGGCACAATGACTTAGATGAGTAATCTGTCTTCCGAAGGTTTACAGCGCTGTTTTGTATTGCACCGACGCCCTTACAGTGAATCGAGCTTAATCCTTGATGTATTTAGTGAGGAATATGGCCGAATGACTTTAATGGCCAAAGGCGCGCGCAGTAAGCGTTCGAACTTAAAAGGCGCATTGCAACCTTTTACCCCGCTATTACTTAAATGGTCGGGGAAAGGCTCGATGAAAACTTTGCGTCAAGCCGAGCCGATAAGTCTAGGTTTGCCGTTAACGGGCATTAATCTCTACTCAGCCATGTACGTCAATGAACTGATTGGCCGTATTTTGATGGCTGAAGTGCCGATGCCAGCACTATTTCATGATTATTTGCATGCGTTAACCGAGTTGGCGCACAACGAGAACCCTGAGCCTGCACTGCGTCGTTTTGAGTTAGCCTTGCTGTCTGCTATGGGGTATGGCGTGGATTTTTTGCATTGTGCAGGTACCGGCGAGCCCGTCGACCCAGAAATGACCTATCGTTACCGGGAACAGAAAGGGTTTATTGCTTCGGTTAGGCGCGATAACCTCACGTTTTTAGGGAATGAACTGATTGCTATCAGTGAGCGGCGGTTCGTCACTAAAGAGCAGCTAAAAGCGGCAAAACGCTTTACACGTATAGCCTTAAAGCCGTATCTTGGCGGCAAACCTTTAAAAAGTCGTGAATTTTTCATTCAGACCCCCAGAGCACGGAGTAACGGAAAATGAGCTCAATTTATTTAGGCGTCAATATCGACCATATTGCCACTCTACGTAATGCACGTGGTACAAAATACCCAGATCCTGTTCACGCTGCTGAAATTGCTGAGCGTGCAGGCGCGGACGGTATCACTATCCACTTACGTGAAGACCGTCGCCATATTTTGGATCGTGATGTACGTATTCTGCGTGAAACCATTCAAACGCGTATGAATCTAGAGATGGCAGTGACGGACGAAATGGTTGAGATTGCGCTGCAAACTAAACCAGAGTTTGTGTGTTTAGTGCCTGAAAAGCGTGAAGAACTGACGACGGAAGGTGGCTTAGATGTAGTAGGGCAGCTTGAAAAAATTAAAGCTGCGACGAAAAAGCTGACAGATGCAGGCATCAAAGTTTCGCTCTTTATTGATGCTGACCGTCAACAGATTGAAGCTGCGAAAAAGTGTGGCGCTCCGTTTATTGAGCTACATACTGGCCATTATGCAGATGCGACGACAGAAGACGAGCAACAAGCTGAACTGAAGAAGATTGCCGCTGGTGCTAGTTATGCACATGATCTAGGTATTATTGTTAATGCCGGGCATGGCCTGACTTATCACAATGTCGCACCAATTGCTGCATTACCAGAAATTTACGAACTCAACATTGGTCACTCAATCATTGGTCGCGCGGTATTTGATGGTTTAAATAAAGCGGTTGCTGACATGAAAGCATTGATGATTGAGGCTCGCCAGTCATAGGGCTATCTAGATGGCGATTATAGGGTTAGGGACCGACATTGCAGAAATTGAGCGTATTGAAAAAGCGTTAGCTCGTAGTGGTGAACCTTTTGCTCAGCGGATTCTTTCAGAAGAAGAAATGGCCAAATTCTCACAGCTTAAGCTGCAAGGTCGTTATCTTGCTAAGCGCTTTGCTGTTAAAGAAGCTGCCTCAAAAGCATTGGGGACAGGGATCGCAAAAGGGGTCACGTTTCACGACTTTTCCATCTCGAACGATGAGCTTGGAAAACCAGTACTCGCATTGACGGGCACAGCCAAGCAAATAGCGGATGCGATGGGTGTTAACCACATTCACCTGTCCATTTCCGATGAGCGTCATTACGCTGTGGCGACGGTCATTTTTGAATCCTAGCTTGTAAGTCTTAAACAAAATACTAAAAAGCCAGAGCATTTGCTCTGGCTTTTGTTTCTCTTCAATAGATCACTGTTCAAGGTATAACTTTGCGGTTGTTGTTACTTTAATCATTTCATCTTGCAGCTCGAACATTTCAGGCTCAACCTCCTCAAGACTGATCCCTGAGCGCAGTGCTTGCTCAAGCGTCGCACAGAGTGATTTCAGCCTTGGAACGCCACAATATGAACTACTGCCGTGCAGCTTATGGATGACATGAATTAGGTCATCACGAGAGATATCTTCTTGCTCCAGAGCTTGGTCAACGACTGCTTCTACTTCAGGGATGAACTCAATCAACATGCGTAGCATGTCTTTAGCGAGATCCTCTTTATTCGCGCTCTGTTTCAAGGCTGCTTGCCAATCAATAATCACATCCTGCTGAGGCGAAGAAACGGATTGTGGTGCGCTTCCTTCAGGTTCATCAACGTATGAAGGGGCGACTTTGCCAATGCTCTCTGTACAAGCATTTGGGTTCCAGTGAACCAAAACCTGTTGTAGCACATGCTCTTCAATAGGTTTGGTCAAGTAGTCATCCATTCCTGCCGAGAGCAAGCGGTCTCGTTCCCCTGCCATGGCATGTGCCGTTACCGCAATCACTGGCGTGTCTTTATTTAGCTCCAACTCTTTAATGTGCTTACAAGCGGTCACCCCATCCATTTGTGGCATTTGAATATCCATGAAGATTAAATCGTACTTTTTCTCTGTCGCCAGGTTCACCGCTTGCTGGCCATTGCTACAGGCGGTGACGGTTTCTACTCGTTCGCGGAGCAGTGCAGAGATCAGCTTCAAGTTTGCAGGGTTGTCATCCACTGCTAGTACAGTGAGAGGTAAACGGTCCCCTTCGCTTGGCGTAATTGGAGCGCTTAATACCGGTGGCGATTCTACATGTTCGCTAATCAGGCTTTGTAGCAACTTACGGCGAGACAATGGTTTCGTCAGGCACTGGACGTGATGCTCTGTCATTATTTGGTCCGCAAGCGCCAATTCGGTACTCGGTGTCCCTAGGAGAACACTCGGAGCCATGCGTTTCGCTTGTTCTATCCAAGGTGTAATAACTTCCGCATCGTGAGTCTGGTTGGCCGCTAAATTCAACAGTACATAATCATATTGTTCTTCGTTGTTTGGTAGCGAAGAGCGGTAGGTTACTAAAATACCCTCCTGACTTAGAATCTGTTGGGTTACGGACGCGGCTTGCATGTTTGGTTCAATCAGCAGTAACTGCTTCCCAGTCAGAAGTTCCACTTCAATCAGTTCGCTCATTGGCATCTCGGTTGAGTGCAAGCGCACCGTAAACCAGAAGGTTGAACCTTGGTGTAGACGGCTGGTTAAACTGATTTCGCCGCCCATCTGGCTCACCAGTTTCTGAGTGATAACCAGACCAAGACCAGTACCGCCGTAACGACGTGAAATACTTGCATCTGCTTGGCTAAAGGCTTGGAACAACTGCGCTTGCTGACGCTCAGAGATACCAATACCGGTATCACGCACCATGAATTGCAGTTCGACGGAGTCTCCTGATTGAGAGCGCATTTCTACGCTAACATCAATGTTGCCTCGCTCGGTAAACTTGATTGAGTTACCGACTAAGTTCGTCAAAATTTGCTGGATACGTAGTGGATCCCCAACTAAACCTGGTGGAATTTTAGGGTCCACTTTTAGGGTGATTTCTAACCCTTTCTCATGTGCACTTGTGGCTTGTAGGTTAATTACCTCTTCTAAGCTTTCTCGGAAATCAAAAGGAATGTTTTCGAGTGCCAGCTTACCCGCTTCAAGTTTCGAGAAGTCGAGAATGTCATTGATGATATTCAGCAGGTTGTTCGCCGATTTCTCAATCGTCTGTAGGTAATCCGTTTGGCTGTTAGAAAGCTGCGTTTTAAGCATTTGACGAGTAAAGCCAATCACCCCATTGAGCGGAGTACGCAGCTCGTGCGACATGTTCGCCAAGAACTCTGACTTAACCCTGGCCGCTTCTTGCGCGCGTTTCTTCGCGATATCCAACTCAACGTTCTGAATTTCTAGCTGCTCAAGCGTTTCACGTAAGTCGGACGTGGCTTGGTCTATACTGTGCTGCATCTCCACGTGATATTCTGATAACGATACCGCCATGGCGTTGATGCCATTTTTTAGCTGGTCTAACTCACCGTGCATTTTGCCTTCGATACGCACATCCAGATGACCACGGCGAATGCGGTCAACGACATTCTTCATGTGGGTGATAGGTTGGGTCACATCGTGCATTAGACGTGAAGCAAACACACTTGCTAAGCCAAGACCGAGAACCAGAACTAAAAAAGCAGAGAAGACTTCTTGATACTGTTGCAGCCTCAAGGAGGAGAGATCTAACTCGACGGCGATGTAACCAATCGCTTTTGTGCCTTGGCTTTCGTTCGACAACTCCGCTAAGTAGTGACCTTCTGACAAAATGGGGACACGCAATATCAGTGAGTTTTCGTAGATTTCCGAATTACCCAGTTGCGGGATCGGTTTATCTTTGGGAAACATCAAGGCTTCAAAATTAGGATGAAAGTTAGAGGTCACAAAGAGCTCATGATGTTCATCAAATACCGCGATACTACGAACCAGTTTGGAGTTTTTGCGGTGCGCGTAGCTTATCAAGCGACGTACCGCCTCTCGGCTTTCTGATAGTAGATGCGTTTCACTGGCAATCGCCAGCGGCTCAATAATGCTGTTACCAGTGGTGATAACTTGTTTCTCAAGGTCTTGGTAGCGGTTAAATGAGAAAAAGCCGCTCAGTAATAAACCAATAATGAGAGTGGGAGCGAGAGTTAGTGTAATTACACGTGCTCGTAAGCCATATCTGGTCATGTTATCTAATTACATCGGAGTCTGGATATGGGAAAATAACGCATTATTTCTCAAGCGCACGATAAAGCCTTGAGCAAAGAAGTGACGTCACCGAATAAACGGTAAGCATAATCAAGTCACTCGAATCACACAACGGCTGCAATCAAGAATAGTGAAGCCGAAGAGCAATTACACATAAATCAGGCATAGAGCATGGCACGCATCTTTCAACCGAAAAAGAAAACCCAACTCAATACTCGGCACCAAGCAGTGCAAGTAGAGCGTTTAGATCACCACGGCGCAGGCATTGCTTACCTCAAAAAGAAGCCATTGTTTATTGATGGAGCACTGCCGGGTGAGGAGGTGGTCACTCAATTGGTGGAAGAAAAGAGCAAATACGCTCGCGGTAAGTTGATTAAAATCCTTAAGCCGAGTGAAGCTCGTGTGGAGCCATTTTGCCCACATTATCATGAGTGCGGTGGCTGTGATTTGCAGCATCTAGATTATGACCAACAATTGACGTACAAACAGCAAACGTTGCGTCAGCTAATGCGAAAATTTTCAGGCAGTGACATTGAACTAGATGCCCCGTTATTGGGATATTCGCAGGCCTACCGTCGCCGTGCGAGAGTGAGCTTGTTTGTTGATAAAAAAACACGTCAGCTACATTTTGGTTTCCGTAAAAAGCAGAGTAAGCAAATTGCGCAAGTGACCGATTGCCCAGTGCTGGCACCGGAACTGAATGTTTTGCTGCCAGAGATTTACTCAGCCCTAAAAGCGTTCAAAAAGCCGGAACAATTAGGTCATGTAGAGCTGGTACTTGGTGATAATGGGCCGTGTATTACGCTGCGCCACTTGAGCGCTCTGACAACGAGTGAAACTCAATCTCTAACGGAGTTGGCAAAACGTCATGGCGCATCGTTGTACTTAATGCCATCGACAGAACAATTAGACCTTATCGAAGGCGATATGCCTTTTTATCAAGAAGTTGGAGTGAAAATCCCTTTTGCACCAAATAACTTTATTCAAGTAAACCAAGGTGTAAACCAACAAATGGTCAAACAAGCGGTTGAGTGGTTAGACCCACAAAAGAGTGACCGAGTGTTAGATTTGTTCTGTGGTTTAGGCAACTTTAGTTTACCAGTTGCGAAATTAGCTAAGTACGTGGTTGGAGTAGAGGGTGTTGCAGAGATGGTAGAAAAAGCCACAAACAATGCATCTTTGAACCAAATCAATAACGCGCAATTTTATCACGCTAACCTTGAGCAAGATTTTGAAGGCCAAGCCTGGGCCGCAGAGCGGTTTGATAAAGTATTATTAGACCCGGCACGCGCGGGAGCGAGTGGGATCATCGATCAAGTTTCTGAGCTTGGCGCACAGCGTGTAGTTTATGTTTCTTGTAATCCTGCTACCCTTGCTAGGGATAGTCAAAGCTTGATAGAGCAAGGCTATAAATTAACGAAATTAGGTATGCTGGACATGTTCCCTCATACCAGTCATCTAGAATCGATGGCATTGTTTGAAAAGTCCTAACTTTAGGACTTTGACCCCTTATTTGTGGTGGGTGGTCATAAAGCCAGCGTGTACGCGCGGTAAAAAGAACTAACCTGGACGGTGTTAGTCAAACCACACGAATATAATAATTAGGATGATGAGATGGTTGCGGTAAGAAGCGCGCATTTAAACCAAGATGAACAGTTTGAACTCGAAAACTGGGTGGCTAGCCTAGGACAAGAGAAAAACACAGCCTCACGCTTAATCGAAGTATATCGAGATTGCCAGACGGTATTAGCTGATAACGAGCAAGCGGAGCTGTTGTTGTGGCGTGGACGAGAAATGATCGAAATTTTGATCACCTTGTCTATGGATCAAGCCACTTTAGTGGCTGCTCAACTGTTTCCTTTGGTTTCAAGTGGTGCTTTTAACAGAGAAATTCTGGAAGAGAAATACAGCAAAGAAATCATAAAATTAATCGACGGCGTTGAAGAAATGGCTGCTATTGGCCAACTCAACGTCAACATGGAAGGCAGTGCAGCGTCATCTCAGGTAGATAACGTACGCCGCATGCTGCTTGCCATGGTGGATGACTTCCGCTGCGTGGTTATCAAGCTTGCGGAGCGAATTTGTAACCTTATTGAAGTTAAAAAAGCGCCTGATGAAGTTCGACGTGCGGCGGCAAAAGAGTGTGCCAACATCTATGCGCCGCTAGCAAACCGATTAGGCATCGGTCAGCTGAAATGGGAAATTGAAGATTACGCTTTCCGCTACCAACAGCCGGAAACTTACAAACAAATTGCCAAGCAGCTTTCTGAGCGACGCATCGTTCGTGAACAGTACATCAAAGACTTTGTTGAAGACCTCACGCACGAAATGGAAGTGTCGGGCATCAATGCCGAAGTGAGTGGTCGACCTAAGCACATCTACAGCATTTGGCGAAAAATGCAGAAGAAGAGTTTGGCATTCGATGAGCTGTTTGATGTTCGAGCAGTACGTATCATCGCAGACAAACTGCAAGACTGTTACGCGGCTTTGGGTGTAGTTCACACCAAATACAAGCACCTACCGAGCGAGTTTGATGACTACGTTGCTAACCCTAAACCAAACGGTTATCAATCGATCCACACCGTAATTCTAGGGCCAGAAGGCAAAACCATCGAGATCCAGATTCGTACCAAGCAAATGCATGAAGAGTCGGAGCTGGGTGTTGCCGCGCACTGGAAATATAAAGAAGGGGCAAGCAGCCGAAGCGGTTATGATGAGAAGATCACGTGGCTGCGTAAGCTACTGGATTGGCAAGAAGAAATGTCTGACTCTGGCGAAATGCTCGATGAGCTGCGTAGCCAAGTCTTTGATGACCGTGTTTATGCCTTTACACCACGTGGTGATGTTGTCGATTTGCCAATGGGGGCAACGCCGCTAGATTTTGCCTATCACATTCACTCCGAAGTGGGACACCGTTGTATCGGTGCCAAAGTCGGAGGTCGTATTGTGCCATTCACGCATAAATTACATATGGGTGACCAAGTCGAGATTATCACTCAGAAAGAACCTAACCCATCACGTGACTGGTTAAACCCATCATTAGGCTTCGTTCATTCTGGTCGTGCGCGTGCCAAAATTAACGCCTGGTTCCGAAAACAAAGCCGTGAGAAGAACCTTGAAGCAGGTCGTGAAATCCTTGAGCATGAGTTAGCCAAAATTGGCGCAACGTTAAAAGATGCAGAGCATTACGCCCTCAAGCGGTTTAACGTCAAAACACCAGATGAATTGTATGTTGGTGTAGGTAGCGGTGATTTGCGTATCAACCAAATAATTAATCATATCAACGCGTTAGTTAACAAGCCAACAGCAGAGGAAGAAGATCAGCAAGCACTGGAAAAACTGCAAGAAGCTGAGCATAAATCACCCGCGCAAAGCCGACCGAAAAAAGACGCAGTTGTAGTAGAAGGCGTCGATAACCTAATGACACATCTAGCACGTTGCTGTCAGCCAATTCCAGGTGACGATATCTCTGGTTACATAACGCAAGGTCGTGGGATTTCAGTACACCGTAGTGACTGTGAACAGCTAGAAGAACTGCGCCATCATGCGCCAGAGCGCATCATCGATACAGTCTGGGGCAGCGGCTTTGTGGGGTCATACATCCTCACCGTGCGTGTTGAAGCGATGGAGCGAGGTGGTCTACTCAAAGACATTACGACACTGTTCGCCAATGAAAAGATCAAAGTGACCAGTATGAAGAACCGAGTCGACTACAGACGTCAACTTGCCATCATGGACTTTGACCTAGAAGTCACCAATATTGAGGTGCTTTCGCGGGTTTCGAAACGTGTGGAACAGATCAAGGATGTCATGACGGTGAAACGCCTCGGCTAAAACTCTCGTCATAGTTATCGTTGTAGCGTTGTTGACTGCACGCACTCGCTCCATCACATGGTGAACCATGCTCAGGAGTCTCGTTTGTTTGTCGCCTAGCTACAACTTCAACTATTTACAGAGTTACACTTGCGTCATATTTGGCTTTTTATCTGCGTTAGCTGCACTTATTCCGACGTGCCGGCTCAGGGGCATCACATAGTAGGCTATGCTCAGGAGTCGCGAAAACTTGTTGCCTTGTCAAAGTAACAATTACTTAGTGAAAGCTGCTGAGAAAATATAATGTAGAAGGTGAGTGGTTTTGGCTGCTCACCTTTTTCTTTAATAGAAAGGTTTAAAGGAACAAAAAATGAGTCATCCAATTGAACAGTTAGAACAAATCATGGCGAAGCTGCGTGACCCCGAAAACGGTTGCCCTTGGGACTTAAAACAAACCTTTGACACCATCGTTCCGCATACAATAGAAGAAACCTACGAGGTGGTGGACGCGATTCAAAATCGAGATTGGCTCAATCTAAAAGAAGAGCTAGGGGATTTGTTGTTTCAGGTGATTTTTTACAGTCAGCTAGCGAAAGAGCAAGAGCTGTTCGACTTTTCGGATGTCGTCGAAACCGTGAACGAAAAACTGACTCGTCGCCACCCGCATGTTTTTTCAGATGTTGAGTTTGAATCTGACGAGGAAATTAACGCGAACTGGGAAGCGGAAAAAGCAAAAGAAAAAGCCCTAGTAGGCAAAGCGGAAGAAAGTATCCTAGACTCAATACCAAACTCTTTACCGGCACTTTCTCGTGCTACAAAAATTCAGAAAAAATGTGCAAAATTTGGGTTTGATTGGGATTCACTTGGCCCGGTTGTCGATAAAGTACGAGAAGAAATTGACGAAGTCATGGAAGAGGCACTGCAAGTTCAGCCCGATGAAGAGAAAGTTGAGTTGGAGCTCGGTGATTTGCTATTTGCGACTGTCAATTTGGCTCGCCACCTTGATAAAAACCCAGAAGTCGCGCTAGGAAAAGCAAACGTAAAGTTTGCGCGACGTTTTAAACAAGTTGAAGGCAAGGTCCAGCAGTCAGGCAAAGTACTTACAGATTGTTCTTTATCAGAACTTGACCATTTTTGGGATGAAGTAAAACAAGAAGAATCGAGGCAGAGGTAAACTGGCAGAATACATAATATAAGGTCAGCTTGTTTGGTTACACGAAAACGGACTTTGGTTTGTCTTTGCTCACTTTGATTTGAAGCAAAAAATAAAAAATTACGGTGTGATAGATTTCACGTTGTGGCGGTAAGGAGCTTCTGGTATATTTATCTCCCGTCCAGAAGCACTCCATTTCCCTCATTCAACCAATTTCAGGTTAAACATGACGACAAATTACATTTTTGTTACTGGCGGGGTTGTATCCTCTCTAGGTAAAGGTATTGCAGCAGCATCTCTTGCGGCTATTCTAGAAGCTCGTGGTCTTAAAGTGACTATGATGAAGCTTGACCCTTACATCAACGTTGACCCGGGCACAATGAGCCCTACTCAGCACGGTGAAGTGTTCGTTACAGAAGATGGCGCAGAGACTGACCTTGACCTTGGTCACTACGAGCGTTTCATCCGTACCAAGATGACCAAGCGTAACAACTTCACTGCAGGTCGTGTTTATGCCGACGTACTTCGTAAAGAACGTCGTGGTGACTACCTAGGCGCAACTATTCAAGTTATCCCTCATATCACTAACGCGATCAAAGATCGCGTTATTGCAGGTTCTGAAGGCCATGATGTGGCTATCGTTGAAGTTGGCGGTACTGTTGGTGATATCGAATCACTACCATTTATGGAAGCGATTCGTCAGCTAGCTGTTGAGCTAGGCCGTGAGCGCGCAATGTTCATGCACCTAACACTTGTTCCTTACCTAGCGGCAGCGGGCGAAGTGAAAACTAAGCCGACGCAACACTCTGTAAAAGAACTTCTATCTATCGGTATTCAGCCAGACATCCTAGTTTGCCGTAGCGATCGCGTTATTCCTGCGAATGAGCGTAAAAAAATCGCACTGTTCTGTAATGTTCCAGAAAAAGCAGTAATTTCAATGAAGGATGTAGACTCTATCTACAAGATCCCTCAGTTGATTAAATCTCAAGGGCTAGATGACCTTGTGTGTGCTCGCTTTGGTATTACTGCTCCTGAAGCAGACCTTTCTGAATGGGAACAGGTTATCTACGAAGAAGCAAATCCTACTGGTGAAGTAACCATCGGTATGGTTGGTAAATACATTGAATTACCAGATGCATACAAATCTGTGAACGAAGCGCTTAAACACGCTGGCTTGAAAAACCGTCTAAGCGTCACAATTAAGTATGTAGACTCACAAGATATCGAAACAAAAGGCGTTGAACTTCTAGAAGGTTTGGACGCGATCCTAGTACCAGGTGGCTTCGGCGATCGTGGTATTGAAGGCAAGATCCGTGCGGCTCAATATGCACGTGAAAATAACGTGCCTTACCTAGGTATTTGTTTGGGTATGCAAGTTGCACTAATCGAATACGCGCGTAACGTTGCGGGTATGGAAGGTGCACATTCAACAGAATTTAACAAAGAGACTAAGTACCCTGTGGTAGGTTTGATCACAGAGTGGGTAGACGAATCAGGTAGCGTAGAAGAGCGTACTGAAAAGTCTGACCTAGGCGGTACGATGCGTCTTGGTTCACAGCTGTGTCACCTAGAGAAAGGGACTAAAGCTCGTGAACTGTACGGTAGCGCGACGATCCATGAACGTCACCGTCACCGTTACGAAGTGAATAACGTGCTTCGTCCGCAAATCGAAAAAGCAGGCCTAAAAGTATCAGGTCTATCTGCGGACAAGAAGTTAGTGGAAATGATTGAGAACCCAGCTCACCCATGGTTTGTAGCGGCTCAGTTCCACCCAGAATTCACCTCGACTCCTCGCGATGGACATCCATTGTTTGCAGGTTTTGTTAAGGCTGCGGGCCAAAACGCACGCGGCGAATTCGAGAAGTAAAAGGATACGGGCGGCGGCGAAGGTTGTGCTGCTGCCCTTTAAGATTGACATTTATATTTGAAACGAGAGGAAACATTAATGTCTAAGATCGTTAAAGTTCTAGGTCGTGAAATCATCGACTCACGTGGTAACCCAACTGTAGAAGCTGAAGTACACCTAGAAGGCGGTTTCGTAGGTATGGCGGCAGCTCCATCTGGCGCTTCTACTGGTTCTCGCGAAGCTCTTGAGCTACGTGACGGTGACAAAGCACGTTTCCTAGGTAAAGGTGTTCTTAAAGCAGTTGAAGCTGTAAACGGCCCAATCGCTGAAGCTCTAGTTGGCAAAGACGCTAAAGACCAAGCTGCAATCGACGCAGTAATGATCGAACTAGACGGCACTGAAAACAAATCTAAATTCGGTGCTAACGCTATCCTAGCTGTTTCTCTAGCAAACGCTAAAGCTGCTGCTGCTGCGAAAGGCATGCCTCTATACGAGCACATCGCTGAGCTAAACGGCACTGCAGGTCAGTTCTCTATGCCTCTACCAATGATGAACATCATCAACGGTGGCGAGCACGCAGACAACAACGTTGACATCCAAGAGTTCATGATCCAACCAGTTGGCGCTAAGACTCTTAAAGAAGGTCTACGTATCGGTGCAGAAGTATTCCACAACCTAGCTAAAGTTCTTAAGTCTAAAGGCTACAGCACTGCAGTTGGTGATGAAGGTGGTTTCGCTCCTAACCTTAAATCTAACGCTGAAGCTCTAGAAGTTATCGCAGAAGCTGTTGCAGCTGCTGGTTATGAACTAGGTAAAGACGTTACTCTAGCTATGGACTGTGCTGCATCTGAGTTCTTCGACAAAGAAGCTGGCATCTACAACATGAAAGGCGAAGGTAAAACTTTCACTTCTGAAGAGTTCAACCACTACCTAGCTGAGCTAGCTAACCAATTCCCAATCGTTTCTATCGAAGACGGTCTAGACGAGTCTGACTGGGATGGCTTCAAGCACCAAACTGAACTACTAGGTGGCAAGCTTCAACTAGTAGGTGACGATCTATTCGTTACTAACACTAAGATCCTTGCTGAAGGTATCGAGAAAGGCGTAGCTAACTCTATCCTTATCAAGTTCAACCAAATCGGTTCTCTAACTGAGACTCTAGCTGCAATCAAGATGGCTAAAGACGCAGGTTACACAGCAGTAATCTCTCACCGTTCTGGCGAAACTGAAGATGCAACTATCGCTGACCTAGCGGTAGGTACAGCTGCAGGTCAAATCAAAACTGGTTCTATGAGCCGTTCTGACCGTGTTGCTAAGTACAACCAGCTAATCCGTATCGAGGAAGCTCTAGGTGAGCGCGCTCCTTTCAACGGTCTTAAAGAAGTTAAAGGTCAAGCTTAATTCTTAATTGAATTAACCGCTTAACTTAAAGCTTTTGAAAACGCCTCGCACTTGCGGGGCGTTTTTTATATGACGGAAGCTCTAAGTGAGCGCGCTCCTCCATGTTTCAAGGAAGTGGTCTCAAAGAAGTTAAAGGTCAGGCTTAATTCTTATTGAGTAAAGTTTCGCTAAATAGCTTTTTGAAACCATCGCTACGGCGGTTTTTTGTATTTATAGGTTTGTATTTTTGGCTCTTACTTTGGTCATGGGTAAGGAGCGCTTCCTATGAGCTTGTTTCATTTTGCTGCTTATTTCTTGTAAGGAGCGTGTGAGTCTCCCTTTCTCCCCTAGAGGCAACCTCGCATTTATGCTATATATGTCACCTTATCTAATTCCTTCCGGTACAGAATGTTAGCAGCGATATGCGAATCTTTGTTATAGCCCTTACGCTACTGTTTGGCTTGCTTCAATACACTCTATGGTTTGGTAAAAACGGAGTGTCTGACTACTACACAGTAAAAGATGAAATTGAAGTTCAGCAACAAGTGAACAGCAAGCTACAAGCTCGCAACAATGAAATGTTCGCTGAGATTGATGACTTAAGGCAAGGTCTTGATGCGATTGAAGAACGTGCGCGTCATGAGCTCGGTTTAGTTAAAGATGGCGAGACTTTTTACCGCATTATAGGTGAGGAAAACCATTAAAATGTTGGATATGAACTCATCGCATATCGCAATTGTGCCAGCTGCGGGTGTGGGTAGCAGAATGAAGGCAGATCGCCCTAAGCAATATTTATTGATCGAAGGTAAAGCGGTACTGGAACATACCGTAGAGAAACTGCTTTCCCACCCAAATATTTCTAAGGTTGTCGTTGCCATTACTGACGGCGACCCATATTACCCAGAATTGTCCATTGCTAAGCACCCAGATGTGATTCGTGTAGCTGGTGGTAAAGAAAGAGCAGACTCTGTGTTATCAGGGCTAAACTATGTCAATGAGCATCTGGAAAGCGAGTGGGTATTAGTCCACGACGCTGCGAGGCCATGTGTATTAACATCCGACATTGACCGTTTGATTGATGTTTGCTGCGCCCACTCAACGGGTGGCATTCTCGCATCTCCTGTGAGAGATACAATGAAGCGAGCAAACGCAGTACAAGATATCGATCATACGGTAGATAGAGAAGCATTGTGGCATGCACTTACTCCACAAATGTTTAAAACTCAGCAGCTTACTCAAGCACTGGCTGACGCATTAGAACAGGGTGTAACCATTACCGATGAAGCCTCGGCTTTGGAATGGTTAGGCGAGAAGCCAGCCTTAGTTCAAGGGAATGCGAACAATATAAAAATCACTCAGCCAGAAGATCTTGCGTTAGCCGAGTTTTATCTAAGCCGTGAGCGCGGCGAATAAAGAAAGGATAGAAAATGATTCGAATTGGTCATGGTTTCGATGTACATAAATTCGGTGGTGAAGGCCCAGTCATTATTGGTGGTGTAGCAATCCCTTATGAGCAAGGTTTGATTGCTCACTCAGATGGCGATGTAGCGTTGCATGCGTTAACGGATGCTCTGCTGGGCGCGATTGCTGCCGGCGATATTGGTCGTCATTTCCCAGATACGGATGATAAATGGAAAGGCGCAAACAGTCGTGAATTACTGAAAGACGTTTACCGTCGAGTTAAAGAGCAAGGCTACCGTCTTGGCAATGCTGATGTAACCATCATGGCACAAGCGCCTAAAATGGCACCACACATTGACGCAATGTGTGCGGCGATAGCCGAAGACCTAGAAACCGACATTAGTAACATTAACGTAAAAGCGACGACGACAGAACGTCTCGGTTTTACTGGACGCAAAGAAGGCATTGCAACGGAAGCCGTTGTACTTCTGTTTAAGCAATAACTAGCAATTTGCTCCTCTAAGCTGTGATATCAGCGGAAACACATCATGTCAGACATTTTATCTTCATTGGCTTACCTAACGGGTAAGCCAGTTGCATCGGCAAAAATTAAAGCGCAGCCAGAGCATTTTCAGGTTCGCGAAGATTTAGGTTTTGCCTTTACGGGCGAAGGCGAGCACTTAATGGTTCGTATCCGTAAAACGGGCGAGAACACCAGCTTCGTTGCTAACGAGTTAGCAAAAGCCTGTGGTGTTAAGTCGAAAGACGTTAGCTGGGCGGGTCTTAAAGACCGTCATGCGGTGACGGAACAGTGGTTAAGTGTCCATTTACCAAAAGGTGAAACGCCAGATTTTTCAGCGTTTTTGGCTCAATACCCAAGTATCGAAATCCTTGCAACAGATCGTCACAATAAAAAACTGCGTCCTGGTGACCTAGTAGGGAACGAGTTCGTGGTTACTTTGTCTGAAGTGACAGATATAGCGGATGTAGAGCAACGTCTTGAAAAAGTGAAACAAGTTGGCGTGCCAAACTACTTTGGTAGTCAGCGTTTTGGTAACGATGGCAACAACCTTGAAGAAGCACGTCGATGGGGACGCGAAAACGTTCGTACCCGCAATCAAAACAAGCGAAGCATGTATTTATCAGCGGCTCGTTCGTGGATTTTCAACCGCATCGTTTCAGCTCGTCTAGAGAATGGTGTGTTTGATAAGTTCATTGATGGTGACATTGCACAGACGAATTCTGGCACTCAGTTGATTGATGCAAACAACATCACTGATTTGCAAGTGCAATTTGCACAAGGTGAAGCGGCAATTACCGCTGCGCTTGCTGGCGATAATGCACTGCCTACTCAAGCCGAGGCTCTGGCATTAGAGCAACCGTTTTTAGACGAAGAGCCTGACCTCATGGCGCTGATTCGTGGTAATCGCATGCGCCACGATCGTCGCGATATTGCGCTGAAGCCAAAAGATTTAGCTTGGACGGTTGAAGGTAACAACATTACGCTGACTTTCTCACTGGATGCGGGATCTTTTGCGACCTCTATTGTTCGTGAGTTAGTTAATGAGGTTGAAGTAGAAAGAGAATACTAATGGAACAGGATTCACGAAACCCGAAGCCCTTAAGAGTCTTAATCAGCAATGATGATGGTGTTCATGCACAAGGGATTCATGCCCTCGCTGATGAGTTGAGAGATATCGCCGAAGTGACCATTGTCGCACCTGATCGAAATCGTTCAGGTGCTTCGAATTCACTCACATTAGAACAACCATTACGCGTGACTGAAATTGCCCCAAATATCTACTCAGTGCAAGGCACGCCCACGGATTGTGTGCATTTCGCGCTGAATGAGCTAATGAAAGATGATTTGCCTGATCTTGTTCTGTCAGGAATCAACCATGGCGCTAATTTGGGTGATGATGTTCTTTATTCTGGAACAGTAGCAGCCGCCATGGAAGGTCATTTCCTTGGCGTTCAGTCGGTGGCTTTTTCACTAGTGGGTAAGCGACATTTCGAATCCGCCGCTAAAATTGCACGTCAAATTGTACAACAGCATTTAGCGTCGCCGATTCCAACGAATCGTCTACTGAACGTAAACGTGCCTGACTTACCATCAGAGAATTTAGGTGAAATTGAAGTTACGCGTTTAGGTGCACGTCATCACGCAGAGAATATGATCAAGCAGAAAGATCCGAGAGGCCATGACATTTATTGGTTAGGGCCACCAGGAAAGGAGCAAGATGCAGGAGAGGGCACGGACTTTTATGCAATTGAGCATGGCCGAGTTTCAATGACGCCTCTGCAAGTTGATCTCACCGCTCACGAGTCGCTGCGTGCTATGGATAGTTGGTTAAAGGAAGAGAAGTAATGAGTAACCCACATGCTGACAGGTTGATAGCGTTTCTTATCTCCAGTGGCATCAAAGACCAAAGAGTTCTGGATGCTATCCAACGCTTGCCACGAGAAAGCTTTGTTTCTCAAGCGATGATGCACCAAGCCTATGATAACAATGCGTTACCAATTGGTCAGGGACAAACTATTTCTCAGCCTTATATCGTTGCTCGTATGACCGAGTTGCTTGAGCTAGAATCGGCGAGTCGTGTTCTGGAAATCGGAACGGGATCGGGTTATCAAACTGCGGTACTGGCGCAAATTGTTGATCATGTATACTCCGTTGAGCGAATTAAATCGTTGCAATGGGAAGCAAAGCGTCGCCTGAAGCAATTGGATATTTACAATGTTTCAACTAAGCATGCTGATGGGTGGCAGGGCTGGGAAGCGAGAGGTCCTTTCGATGCTATCATTGTTACCGCTGCCGCTGAAGTGATTCCCCAAGCTCTTCTCTCACAATTAAGAGATGGCGGCAAAATGGTCATTCCTGTTGGAGATACGGAACAACAGTTATTAAAAATAGAGCGTAAGGGAGACGAATATCTCTCTACCGTTGTAGAAATGGTTCGGTTCGTACCTCTGGTTGCGGGTGATTTAGCTTAAGGGTTAGGGATAGGTGAATAAGTTACTACGTCATATTGGTATTAGCTTTGTGTTTGCTGCAGGACTAGTTGGTTGTGCAGCGCATTCCCCTGCACCTGTCTCTAGCCTAAAAAAAGACTATTCAAGCCTTGAAAGAGGGAGTTACAGAGGGAGTTATTATGAGGTAAAAAAAGGCGATACACTTTACTTCATAGCTTATGTCACAGATAAAGATGTAAATGATCTTGTTCGTTACAATGAGTTAACTCAGCCTTACACTATCTACCCAGGACAGAGGCTAAAACTTTGGGCTCCGAAATATGTCGCCCCTAAATATGGTCAAAAAGTTGAACCCGTTGTGGCTCCTGTTGTTACGACACCCCCAGCTCCAGTGACGAAAACATCAACAGCCTCTAAACCTAAACCTTCGAGTAAAAACTCTAGTCAAAAACCTACAGAGACTAAGCCTAAAGTCGTACAAAAACAGCCTCCAAAGAAGGTTGAACAATCGAAAACAAAGGAGTATGTTGGTTCAAAAGACAACCAAAAAGTGAAGCAAAAATCGCCAACTACCACAGTAAAGAGTGATAAAGTCTCAAAGTGGTTGTGGCCAACAAAAGGGAGAGTAATCAAGAACTTTTCGGCGGGAGAACAGGGAAATAAAGGTATCGACATCGCAGGACAGCGTGGTCAACCTATCGTTTCAACCGCAGCCGGCACAGTCGTTTATTCAGGCAATGCGCTACGAGGTTATGGCAACTTAATTATAGTAAAGCATAACGACAATTATTTAAGCGCATACGCACATAATGACAAACTGCTGGTCACAGAAGGACAAAGCGTAAAAAGCGGACAAAAAATCGCCACCATGGGTAGTTCAGGTGCAAAGTCGGTCAAACTACACTTTGAAATTCGCTATCAAGGTAAATCAGTGAATCCAAAACGCTATTTGCCTTAAAACTTTGAAAAACAACTTGCGACATCATTTAGCGACATATTGAGTTGTCATGTCTTGCTAACTCGCCAGGGGGAGGCGTTATGAGTATCAGCAACACAGTAACCAAAGTTGAAGAGTTTGCATTTGACAATGCGTCAGTGAAGACCATTGATAACGAACTCGAAAGATCATCATCCACAGAAAGCAAAGCGACTGCGCGTGAAGAATTTGACGCGAGCAGTAAAAGCTTAGATGCAACTCAGTTGTATTTGGGCGAAATTGGCTTCTCACCTTTACTTACTGCCGAAGAAGAAGTGCTTTACGCAAGACGCGCCCTACGTGGCGACGAAGCGGCACGCAAACGTATGATCGAAAGTAACCTACGTTTGGTTGTTAAGATTTCTCGTCGATACAGTAACCGTGGTCTAGCACTACTCGATCTGATTGAAGAAGGTAACCTCGGCTTGATCCGAGCGGTCGAAAAATTCGACCCAGAACGTGGTTTCCGTTTCTCTACTTACGCAACATGGTGGATCCGACAAACGATAGAGCGAGCGTTGATGAACCAAACTCGCACGATCCGTCTACCTATCCACGTAGTGAAAGAGCTGAACATTTATCTGCGTACTGCGCGTGAACTTTCTCAAAAGCTCGATCACGAACCGACCGCAGAAGAAATTGCTGCTCAATTAGATATTCCAGTCGAAGACGTAAGCAAAATGTTACGCCTTAATGAGCGTATTAGCTCTGTCGACACGCCAATCGGTGGTGACGGTGAGAAAGCGCTGCTGGATATTATTCCTGATGCAAACAACTCTGATCCAGAAGTTTCGACTCAAGATGACGACATCAAATCATCGTTGATTCATTGGTTAGAAGAGTTGAATCCGAAACAGAAAGAAGTGCTTGCACGTCGCTTCGGCCTACTAGGCTACGAGCCTTCGACGCTGGAAGAAGTTGGTCGAGAGATTGGTCTGACACGTGAGCGAGTACGTCAAATACAAGTGGAAGGTTTACGTCGTCTTCGTGAAGTCCTAATCAAACAAGGTTTGAATATGGAAAACTTGTTTAACGTAGAAGACGATTAAGTAATCCGTATTTCACTAGATACACAAAAGGCTATGGTTCCCCCTAGCCTTTTTTCTTTTTTGCTCGTCGGTGTGAGTCTGTTTACAGCATCTTCTTCAAGCGATACAGCTCTTCAAGAGCTTGGCGTGGCGTTAAGTCGTCAGGATCAATACCTGACAGAGCTTGTTCGACCTCGCTAGGCTCTGGAATCAGGCTCAACTGGTTAGCCACATCTACTGCACTTGGACGCGGTGTGTCACTGTTTTGCCCCAGTTGCTCTAGCTGAGATAGCTTGTTACGCGCATTTTTGATGACCGTTTTTGGTACGCCAGCTAAGCCCGCAACAGCCAAGCCGTAAGACTTACTTGCCGCACCTTCTTGAACTGCGTGCATAAAGGCAATGCTGTCTCCATGCTCTACGGCATCCAAGTGAACGTTCGCTAAGTTTGGCAGTTGGTTCGGTAACTCTGTTAATTCGAAGTAGTGAGTTGCAAATAGGGTCATCGCACCAATTTGTGTTGCGAGCCATTCCGCACTTGCCCAAGCTAAAGACAGACCGTCGTAAGTACTAGTACCGCGTCCGATTTCATCCATTAGCACCAAACTGTTCTTAGTTGCGTTGTGAAGAATATTGGCTGTTTCGGTCATTTCTACCATGAAGGTCGAGCGGCCAGATGCAAGATCATCTGATGCACCAATACGAGTAAATATACGATCTAAAGAACCAATCTGTGCGGATTCTGCCGGTACATAAGAGCCGATATGTGCCATCAATGCAATCAGCGCAGTTTGACGCATGTAGGTTGATTTACCACCCATGTTTGGACCGGTGATGATCAACATCTTACGGGCTGGGTTAAGCTCAATTGGGTTCGCGATGAACGGCTCTGTTGTTACTTGTTCTACGACTGGATGACGGCCAGCTTGAATGTGAATTCCTGCGTCTTTCACAAGCGTTGGGCGGCAGTAATCTAACGAATCTGCACGCTCTGCAAGGTTTTGTAATACATCTAGTTGAGACAGAGCAGAAGCTAGGTTTTGCAGCTTCTCAAGGTTTGGCATCAATAGATCAAACAGTTCTTCCCACAACTGTTTCTCAAGTGCTAACGCTTTAGATTTCGAGTTAAGTACTTTGTCTTCGTGTTCCTTAAGCTCTGGGATGATGTAGCGTTCAGCGTTTTTGAGTGTTTGGCGACGTACATAATGCGGTGGAACCAAATGGCTCTGGCCACGGCTCACTTGGATAAAGAAGCCATGAACGTTGTTATAGCCTACTTTAAGCGTATCGATACCGTGTCGTTCACGCTCATCTCGCTCAAGCTGCTCAAGATATTCTGTTGCACCGTCTGCCAATTTTCGCCATTCATCGAGCTCCGCATTGTAGCCTTCAGCGATGACGCCACCATCACGAATAACAACCGGCGGATTTTCTTTAATCGCGCGTTCTAACAGGTCACATACTTCGTCAATCGGAGCTGCATACTTCGCCAATTTCGTTAGGTACGGATGGGTCAAAGAAGCGGTGACAGATTCTAGCTCTGGTAGCTGTTGCATGGCATTGCGAAGTCTAGCCATATCGCGAGGGCGAGCAGAGCGTAATGCAAGGCGCGCTAAGATACGTTCAATATCACCAATTTGCTTTAACGTTGGTTGAAGATCGGCAAACAGAGCTTGTTCTTTAATCTCACCAATTGCATCAAGACGATTGTTTAACGTTTCAATGCAACGCATAGGCTGATGCAACCAACGCTTCAGCATTCGGCTGCCCATCGGAGTTGCACAATGGTCGAGTACTGCAGCTAGCGTGTTATCGGTTCCGCCTGCTAGATTTTGAGTAATTTCCAGATTACGTCGGGTAGCAGCATCAAGGATGACGGATTGATCCTGATGATCAAACGTTAAAGAGCGAATATGAGGTAAAGCCGTACGTTGAGTATCTTTTACGTACTGGATCAAACAACCAGCAGCACATAACCCTAAGGACGCATGTTCTACACCAAAACCAACCAGATCTTTTGTGCCAAATTGTTGATTGAGTTGTTGCTTAGCCGTATCAAGCTCAAACTCCCAGACTGGGCGACGACGGTTACCATTGCGGCTCGCCATTAAATGTACAGGTTCAAAATCTTCTGGGAACAGTAGCTCACGTGGTGCGGTACGTTGAAGCTCGGCTGTCATCGCTTCTTCAGTTTCTGGTTCTGTCAGTTGGAAGCGACCAGAGGTGACATCCAGCGTCGCATAACCGAACTTACCGTTGTGATGGTAAATTGCTGCGATTAAGTTATCGACACGCTCAGAAAGCAGCGCCTCATCCGTCACAGTACCTGGTGTAACGATACGCACAACTTTACGTTCTACTGGGCCCTTGCTGGTGGCCGGATCGCCAATCTGTTCACAGATCGCCACAGACTCACCAAGCTGAACAAGTTTTGCCAGGTAGCCCTCTACGGCGTGAAATGGCACACCCGCCATTGGGATAGGTTCACCTGCAGACGCACCACGTTTGGTCAATGAAATATCAAGAAGCTGAGAAGCTCGCTTGGCATCATCGTAAAAGAGTTCGTAGAAATCGCCCATGCGGTAGAACAGCAAAATCTCTGGGTTCTCAGCTTTTAGCTTGAGGTATTGCTGCATCATCGGAGTGTGTTTTTGTTCAGCTTTCACAGGTAAGTTCTTTTGTTTATTTCCGTAGCGGCTTAGGATACGTGAATCCCTATCAAGTAAAAAGAGACAAAGGGCATTTTGGCTATGGAAAAAACAACAAAATTGAGTGCCGATTTAGGCGCATTATTGGCTAAACACGGGCATCTTTTAACGACCGCAGAATCATGCACTGGTGGTGGTGTTGCAACCGCCATTACTGACATTGCTGGTAGTTCAGCGTGGCTTGACCGTGCGTTTGTCACCTACAGTAATGAAGCGAAAATGGAGATGCTTGGTGTGCAAGCTTCAACGTTAGAAGCGCATGGTGCAGTGAGTGAGCCAGTTGTGATTGAAATGGTACAGGGTGCAATGAAAAACTCCAATGCGACCATCGGTGTGTCCATCAGTGGTATTGCAGGGCCGGGGGGGGGCAGTGAAGAGAAACCAGTCGGCATGGTCTGCTTTGCTTTTGCTGATAACCAAAGTTGGCAGCAAGTCGAAACCATGCATTTTACTGGTGACCGTGCAGAAGTTCGCAAAAAAGCGGTCGAGCATGCGCTGACTCAATTGTATCAACATCTACTCTAGAATTTCTTAAATTGTTTTAGCCCAGCATTGATAAGGGCTAGAGCAAATCACGACTTTAGGTCAGCCAAATTTTTTTCATACAGGTATGGACACTGTATGAATCAACAGTATAATAACTTTCATTGCTGAGCAGTTCTTCTGCTTAAGAAAAATGAATTACTATTCGTCGCCCAAAGAAGATGAATAAATCGGAGAAAGTAATGGACGAGAACAAACAGAAAGCGCTCGCCGCTGCGCTAGGTCAAATTGAAAAGCAATTCGGTAAAGGCTCTATCATGCGCCTTGGTGATAACCGCGCAATGGACGTAGAAACCATCTCAACGGGTTCTCTTTCTCTTGATATCGCTTTGGGTGCTGGTGGTCTACCAATGGGTCGTATCGTAGAAATCTACGGCCCAGAATCTTCAGGTAAAACAACATTAACGCTTGAGCTTATTGCTGCTGCGCAACGTGAAGGCAAAACTTGTGCGTTTATCGATGCAGAGCACGCTCTAGATCCTGTATACGCGAAGAAACTTGGCGTAGATATCGATGCATTGCTAGTTTCTCAGCCAGACACAGGTGAGCAAGCGCTAGAGATCTGTGACGCACTTGCACGTTCTGGTGCTATCGATGTTATGGTTGTCGACTCTGTTGCAGCGCTAACACCGAAAGCAGAAATCGAAGGCGAAATGGGCGATAGCCACATGGGTCTGCAAGCACGTATGCTTTCTCAAGCAATGCGTAAGCTAACGGGTAACCTAAAGCAGTCTAACTGTATGTGTATCTTCATCAACCAAATCCGTATGAAGATTGGTGTGATGTTTGGTAACCCAGAAACAACAACAGGTGGTAACGCACTTAAGTTCTACGCTTCTGTTCGTCTAGATATCCGTCGTACTGGCGCAATCAAAGAAGGTGACGAAGTCGTAGGTAACGAAACGCGCATCAAAGTTGTTAAGAATAAGATTGCAGCACCATTTAAAGAAGCAAACACACAAATCATGTACGGCCAAGGCTTTAACCGCGAAGGTGAACTTGTCGATCTAGGTGTGAAGCACAAGTTAGTTGAAAAAGCCGGTGCTTGGTATAGCTACAATGGCGATAAGATTGGTCAAGGTAAAGCGAATGCATGTAACTACCTGCGTGAGCACCCTGAAGTGGCTAAAACTATCGATACAAAACTGCGTGAAATGTTGCTAGCGCCAGCACTTGCGGAAGCGCCTGAAGCTGGTGAAGCGCCAGAGCAAGCTGAAGAGTTTTAATCTCTCATAGATTAATAAATGACAAAGCCCTGCAATGCGGGGCTTTGTTGTATCTATTGAAATCAAAAATCGAATTATCACAAAGGCCATTGAGAGCCTGTACAGCAAAAATACTTTTAGGATCATCATGTACCAAAAACGCCAGGCGCCAACATTATCGAGCAAAGAGGCTGCTATACAATTGCTTAGCCGTCGCGATCATGGTCAGTATGAGCTTTACCAAAAATTATCGATGAAGGGCTATGAAGAATCAGACATCGACATCGCAATTAATTTTTGCCTAGACCATAACTATTTAGATGATTTACGTTACGCGAAGAGTCAAATTAGACAGCATGTATACAAAGGACATGGAGAGCGTCGAATTCGTCAAGAGTTAAACCAGAAGCGTGTTGCGGAGTCGGTGATTGAGCAAGCTATGGCTGAAGAGCCGCAAGATTGGTTTGAACTGGCTAAACAGGCGGCAGAAAAGAAATTCAAAGGTATTAAAGCCAAAGACCAAAAAGAGTACGCAAAACAAGTTCGTTTTCTGCAATATCGTGGCTACAGTTTTGACCAAATCAGCTACGCGCTGAGCTTTGAGGACGAAGATTAACGGTCAGTCGTCCGCACTGATTTTTGTTTTGCTTCAAATTTTTTCTCCTACTCCCTCTTTTCCTCAAGAAAACTAGTCTCAGCTGTTTGCATGATCTACAATACGGCAAAATTCTAACTCGACTATTTTCAGGAAGAGCTGCATGTACATGAGCACTGATGAGGTTCGTAACGCGTTCCTCAAGTTCTTTGAGAGCAAAGGACACCAAATCGTAGAAAGTTCATCGTTAGTTCCACATAACGACCCAACCCTGCTGTTCACAAACGCAGGTATGAACCAATTTAAAGATTGTTTCTTAGGCTTAGAAAAACGAGCCTACACTCGAGCGACTACGGCTCAGCGTTGCGTACGTGCTGGTGGTAAACATAACGACCTAGAAAATGTTGGCTTTACTGCTCGTCACCACACATTCTTTGAAATGTTAGGCAACTTCAGCTTTGGCGATTACTTCAAAGAAGATGCGATCTCCTTTGCTTGGGAATTCCTAACCGAAGTTCTTAAACTGCCAGCGGATCGTTTATTGGTAACTGTTTACGAAACCGATGACGAAGCGTTTGACATCTGGAACAAGAAAGTTGGCGTACCCGCTGATCGTATTGTTCGCATTGGTGATAAAGAAGGCGGCAAGCCGTACGAGTCTGATAACTTCTGGCAAATGGGCGACACTGGCCCTTGTGGTCCATGTACTGAAATCTTCTACGATCACGGTGAGCACATCTGGGGTGGCCGTCCTGGCACGCCTGAAGAAGATGGTGACCGTTTCATCGAGATCTGGAACAACGTATTCATGCAGTTCAACCGTCACGCAGACGGCACTATGGAACCGCTACCAAAACCATCGGTAGATACTGGTATGGGTATCGAGCGTATCTCTGCAATCATGCAGGGCGTTCACTCAAACTACGAAATTGATGTATTCCAAGCTCTTATCAAAGCAGCAGCAGAAGTGATCGGTTACGAAGACCTATCAAACCAATCACTACGCGTTATCGCTGACCACATCCGTTCATGTTCATTCCTGATCGTGGATGGCGTTATGCCTTCAAACGAAGGTCGTGGTTACGTATTACGCCGTATCATCCGTCGCGCAGTTCGTCACGGTAACAAGCTGGGCGCACAAGGTGCATTCTTCCACAAGTTGGTTGGCGTTCTAGCTGACATCATGGGTACGGCTGGTGAAGAGCTGAAGCGTCAACAAGCTGTGGTTGAAAAAGTACTGCGTATCGAAGAAGAAAACTTTGGTCGTACACTTGAGCGCGGTATGGCGATTCTAAACGAAGCACTAGATAACCTAGATGGTAAAGTACTAGACGGCGAAACCGTATTTAAACTTTACGATACTTACGGCTTCCCAGCTGACTTAACTAACGACGTAGCACGTGAGCGTGAGTTCGCAATCGACGAAGAAGGTTTCGAGAAAGCGATGGAAGAGCAGCGTCAACGTGCGCGTGAAGCGGGTAACTTCGGTACTGACTACAACGCAGCAATCAAAGTTGATACGCAAACAGAATTCTGTGGTTACACAGGTACTAAAGGCTCTAGTTCTGTAGCAGCGATGTTCGTTGAAGGCAACGAAGTAGATTCGCTATCTGCGGGCGACAAAGCAATCATCGTACTTGGTGAAACACCATTCTACGCAGAGTCAGGCGGTCAGTGTGGTGACGCTGGTGAAATCCGTACTGAGTCTGGTGTATTCCGCGTTGAGGACACTCAAAAACTAGGTAACGCAATCGCGCACCACGGTGTAATGGCAGAAGGCGTTCTAGCGAAAGGTGATGAAGTAGCAACTATCGTTGACGCAGAGCGTCGCGCAGCTATCTCTCTAAACCACTCAGCAACGCACTTGCTACACGCAGCACTACGCCAAGTTTTAGGTGAGCACGTAACGCAGAAAGGCTCATTGGTGAAGGCAGACAACCTACGTTTCGACTTCTCGCATCTAGAAGCCGTAACCGCAGCAGAGTTGAAAGAAGTTGAGCGCCTAGTTAACGCGCAAATTCGTCGCAACCACACGATTGAAACCAACGTGATGGACATTGAGTCAGCTAAGAAGAAAGGCGCAATGGCTCTATTCGGCGAGAAGTACGACGACGAAGTACGCGTATTGTCTATGGGTGACTTCTCGACAGAGCTTTGCGGTGGTATTCACGCATCAAGCACAGGTGATATTGGCCTATTCAAAATCACTTCAGAAAGCGGCATTGCTGCAGGTATTCGACGTATTGAGGCGGTAACAGGCGAGGCTGCATTAGACGCTATTGAAGCTCAAAACGCGAAGTACGAAGAGAAACTGGCAGAATCTGCACAGAAAGCAAAAGCGCTAGAGAAAGAAGTGCAGAAGCTAAAAGATAAGATGGCGGCAGCAGAAAGCGCTAACATCATGGGCAAAGCGGTTGAAGTCAATGGTACAAAAGTTCTAGTCGCAGCTCTTGAAGGCGCTGACAGCAAGAACCTACGTACTATGGTTGATGACATCAAGAACCAAATGGGGTCTGGTATCGTACTGCTTGCCAACGTAACAGGTGACAAGGTTGGCTTGATTGCTGGTGTGACTAAAGATCTAACTGGTAAAGTAAAAGCCGGAGATCTAGTTAAGATGATTGCTGAGCAAGTCGGTGGTAAGGGCGGTGGTCGTCCTGACATGGCTCAAGCTGGTGGTACTGATGTAGCCGCACTACCAGAGGCAATTAAAACAGTTCAGCCTTGGTTAGAAGAGCGCTTATAAGCTTTTAACTACTAAAATTACGCTCAATCAAGTTTCTTTGATTGAGCGTAATTTTTTTTAGCAGCCAAGTGGTTTAATTGACCAAAAGTTAACCGAGCCATTTAGGCTATTTGGTTTTTGTTGTAACTACTGCTTATATAATTTTTCTAAAAGGAAATACTGAAGATGTAAGCAGTTCTAAAGAGACTTCGGTCTTGGGAAGGTGAAGACTGGTGAAAAAGCCCCTTATCGTGCAAAAGTTTGGCGGAACCTCAGTGGGTTCAATTGAAAGAATCCACCAAGTTGCTGAACACATCATTAAGGCGAAAAATGATGGCAATCAAGTTGTTGTTGTCGTGTCTGCAATGTCAGGCGAAACAAACAGACTGATGGACCTCGCTAAACAGATAGATAGCGTGCCTACAGCTCGAGAACTTGATGTTTTGCTCTCTGCTGGTGAGCAAGTGTCAATGGCACTGTTAGCAATGACACTCAATAAATTGGGTCATGCTACACGCTCGCTTACCGGAGCACAGGCGAATATTGTGACGGATAATCAACACAATGACGCAACGATTAAACACATTGATACTAAGACAATTCTGGGGTTGCTTGAGCAAGACCAAATCGTGATTGTTGCAGGCTTTCAAGGTGTGAATGAGAACGGGGATATCACCACATTAGGTCGAGGTGGCTCAGATACGAGCGCAGTGGCACTGGCAGGCGCATTGCGCGCTGATGAGTGTCAAATCTTTACCGACGTTGATGGTATTTATACTTGTGACCCACGTGTAGTGAAAAACGCGCGAAAATTGGCGGTTATCGATTTTCCTTCCATGGAAGCGATGGCAAGCCGAGGCGCGAAAGTATTACATTTACCTTCAGTGCAATTTGCATGGAAGAATAATGTGCCACTGCGCGTGCTTTCGACATTTGATGTTAATGAAGGCAGTCTGGTAAAGGGGGAGTTAGGCAATCAAGCCGTCTCTGGTATAGCCATTCAACGTGACCTTGCCATAATCGAAGTCGATAAAGAACATTTATCTAGTGCTACAAAACAATGTCAGATGTTGGGTATCGACATTTGGAATGTGATCGAGGAAACAGAACGGGCAGGTATCATGATAAAACAAGATGCATGTGCCAAGTTCGATCTGGTGTTCAGCGACAAAATCCGTAATAGTGAAGTGGTAAGCCTGTTGACCGCAGTGGGGCTTGAGGCCAATGGAATGGTAGAGCACGCATGCGATTTGTTGGCAAAGCGAGATATTGAGATCAATTTCAGCGCAACGAATGCACTCACTATGATGCTAGTTTTAGCACCCGAATGTGTGGATACAGCAGCAAACATTCTGCATGATGCTTACATTACGTCTAGTGAAGCATTAAACATTCAACAAAAACATGCCTTTTTAGGCTGATTTTCGCTAACAAGGTAGTTTACGAAAATATAACTTTTGTTGGATAATAGCTTTGTAGCAAGAAAATTTAGAGATTACTCAAGGAGCAAAGAATGCTAATTTTGACTCGCCGCGTAGGCGAAACACTGATGATTGGTGATGAAGTGACTGTAACTGTACTAGGTGTTAAAGGTAACCAAGTGCGTATCGGCGTTAACGCTCCGAAAGAGGTTTCAGTTCACCGTGAAGAAATCTACATGCGCATTCAAGCTGAAAAAGGCAATGGCAACGTTGCTTCAGGTAACTACTAAGTCGCTCCTGTTTACAGAGCTTAGTTTGAATGAAAAAGGCTAACCGAAGGGTTGGCCTTTTTAGTTTTTACTGTTTTTGAAAATTTGCAGAAACTATTGTGTTGAGTATGGCTGTGAATTCATCAATAATGTTGATTCGAACTTCAGAAAGTTATTTGAAAATAAATGTCTTTTTTTCAGAGAAGACTCTCTTTTTTTCATCATAATAGAGTGATAAAGTTCGTTTAATAGTCACTTTGATTAAATCAGCAACGGTTAAGCCAGTTTCGTAGATTTTTTCAAAGAAAGTGTTTGACATATTTTCGGTAAAACGTAATATGTGCCTCCGCAAGACGGTGAGGTGGCCGAGAGGCTGAAGGCGCTCCCCTGCTAAGGGAGTATACGGTTTATCCCGTATCGAGGGTTCGAATCCCTCCTTCACCGCCATTCTTGCAACGTTGATTTATCAACAAAAAGTGCGTCCTTAGCTCAGCTGGATAGAGTACCTGGCTACGAACCAGGCGGTCGGAGGTTCGAATCCTCCAGGACGCGCCATATCTCTTTTGAGATATAACAATGAAAACGGTGAGGTGGCCGAGAGGCTGAAGGCGCTCCCCTGCTAAGGGAGTATACGGTTTATCCCGTATCGAGGGTTCGAATCCCTCCTTCACCGCCATTCATTGACTGGCCCGATGGCCTTTTTTTTGTTTCGTAAGAAATGAATGTGATTTACTTCACAACTTCTTAGCAAGAAGATCTGCGCGTCCTTAGCTCAGCTGGATAGAGTACCTGGCTACGAACCAGGCGGTCGGAGGTTCGAATCCTCCAGGACGC
>NZ_JAWOWF010000004.1:0-134276 GCF_033340295.1 Vibrio sp. 1401 | reverse complement strand
TTAGCTCAGCTGGATAGAGTACCTGGCTACGAACCAGGCGGTCGGAGGTTCGAATCCTCCAGGACGCGCCACTTATTGAAAAAGCCTCGCAATTGCGAGGCTTTTTTGTATCTAGACATCTGAAATATGGCGTAGGATCACTAGAGCCTATGTTCCTCTTTTTAAAAGCGAATATGTGCGTATCTAAGCAATTTGCTATCAAGCTTCTGTCGCATCGTGTGAAATCATCCTGATTATCCCTCCTATACACTGACTTCCATTTTTCATTTCAATCACTCTCATGTAGTCACTTTGTTTGTTATTTGTTTATTTATTGTTAATCTTGTTCATCTTTTTGTTTTTGTTGGTTTTTACTGCGTGAGTCCCGATTTGATTTTGAAATCTAAATCGCAGTTTTTATTTATGTCCTCCTTTACTCTGTTCGTAAGGTGATAGCGATTTGAAGTGATTATTTTGTCATGAACTGTGATCTGGGTAGTGAATAAATAATCATTTATCAGGATTACTACAAACCTTCCTTAAACAAAATTGACAAAATTTAACCAATCGAGATAATCCATGGGTCGGGATTTGACACTATTAAAGTCCTGCACGTTGTCAGGATGACAAAGAAAGGAAGCAACATGACTAATATAGGAAGCCTGCTAGTAGATGCGGCCACCCTGATGCTAACGGGGATGGCGGTCGTATTTATTTTCCTCACTATTCTTGTTTATCTCGTTCGGTTAATGTCGAAATTGGTACCAGAAGAAGTACCAGAGCCGATCGCAGCACCAAAAACAAACACTAATATTCAATCAACCTCTTCAGCTGTTAGTCCACAAGTAGTGGCGGCGATCTCGGCTGCGATTCATAAACATCGCGCCTCATTCGCGAAGTAGCCGAACTAGGATTAAAAAGGAGTTTAAGAGCATGTCTAAACCACTAGCTATTACTGATGTGGTCCTTCGTGATGCCCATCAATCACTATTTGCTACGCGTATGCGTATTGAGGATATGCTGCCTATCGCAGCTGAGTTGGATAAGGTTGGTTACTGGTCTCTAGAGACTTGGGGTGGTGCAACATTTGATTCTTGTATTCGATTCTTAGGGGAAGACCCTTGGGAGCGTTTACGTGAACTAAAAAAAGCGATGCCTAATACACCAATGCAAATGCTACTGCGTGGTCAAAACCTTTTAGGATACCGCCATTATGCCGACGACGTAGTAGAAAAGTTTGTTGAACGCGCGCATGCTAACGGCATGGATGTATTCCGTATTTTTGATGCAATGAATGACGTGCGAAACTTCCAGAAAGCCGTGAAAGCAACGGTTGATGTTGGTGCGCATGCTCAAGGTACGTTGTCTTACACAACGAGCCCAGTGCATAACGCAGACACTTGGGTTGACTTGGCAAAACGCCTAGAGGATTTAGGTTGTCATTCGCTGTGTATTAAAGATATGTCTGGCTTACTTAAGCCTTATGAAGCGGAAGAGCTTATCACGCGTATCAAAGCGTCTTGTGATGTGCCATTGGCACTTCATTGTCATGCAACAACGGGGCTGTCTACAGCAACAGCGGTAAAAGCAGTAGAAGCCGGTATTGATATTCTCGATACTGCGATTTCTTCAATGAGTTGTACTTACGGTCATACACCGACAGAAACGGTAGTCGCTATGCTAGAAGGTACCGAGCGAGATACCAATTTGAAACTCGAGCAACTGGAATCTATCGCCGCATATTTCCGTGAGGTACGTAAGAAGTATGCGAAGTGGGAAGGCCAGTTAAAAGGAGTCGATTCACGCATCCTGATTGCTCAAGTGCCTGGTGGTATGCTGACCAATATGGAAGGCCAGTTGAAAGAGCAGGGTGCTGCGGATCGCATTGATGAAGTATTAGAAGAGATCCCTCGTGTACGTGAAGATCTTGGTTTCATTCCATTGGTGACTCCAACTTCACAGATCGTCGGTACGCAAGCGGTGATTAACGTTCTTACTGGCGAGCGCTATAAGAGTATTACCAAGGAAACCGCTGGCCTATTGAAAGGTGAGTACGGTCAAGCGCCAGCCGAGTTAAATGCAGAACTGCAAGCGAAAGTGCTTGATGGTAAAGAGCCAATTACCTGTCGTCCTGCCGATTTACTTGAGCCTGAAATGGAGACGCTTACGGTTGATCTGATGGAGAAAGCGAAATCAGAAGGCATTAAGCTAGCAAGTGAGCGTGTTGATGACGTACTCACTTATGCACTTTTCCCTCAAGTTGGGCTTAAGTTCCTTAAGAATCGTGAAAACCCAGAAGCATTTGAGCCTGCACCAACGCTAGAAGCTGAGAAGCCTGCTGTACCTGTAGCTCAACCAGCAACTGGTGGTGTAGAAACTTATAGTGTACGTGTTGACGGGCAGGTGTATGAGGTGGAAGTTGGCCCTCAAGGTGAACTGACATCTGTTGCTCCTTCTAATGCACCGGCAAAATCGGCTACACCTAGCGCACCTTCTAATGCTTCAGCAGAAGCGGTACCTGCTCCTCTTGCAGGTAACATCTTCAAAGTGAATGTTCAACCTGGTGCTGAGGTAGCTGAAGGCGATGTATTGCTCATCCTTGAAGCGATGAAAATGGAAACTGAAGTACGAGCGGCGCGTGGTGGTGTGGTTCAAGAGCTGAACGTTAAAGAAGGCGATGCTGTCACAGTAGGTGCGCCTCTGTTGAGCCTGGCGTAAGGGAGTATCATGGACGGATTGTTAACCCTTTGGGCAGAAACAGGGATCGCTAACTTCGAGTTCGGCCAAATCTGTATGATGCTGGTTGGTTGTACCTTGCTGTTTTTGGCAATTAAAAAAGGATTTGAACCTTTACTGTTATTGCCGATTGGTTTCGGTGCTATTTTGGCGAATATTCCAAATGCTGGCTTTACTGAGCCTGGTGGCTTGCTCTACTACGTTTACTACATTGGGATTGAATCGGGTGTGTTCCCGCTATTGATCTTCATGGGTGTGGGCGCGATGACTGACTTTGGTGCTTTGATCGCAAACCCAAAAACGTTGTGGTTAGGTGCGGCTGCGCAGTTTGGTATTTTTGCAACACTGTTTGGCGCTATTTTGCTCAACTATGTACCTGGCATGGAGTTCTCCATGGCAGATGCTTCGTCTATCGCGATCATCGGTGGTGCTGATGGGCCAACAGCGATTTTCTTGGCGAGTAAGCTCTCTCCAGATCTGTTAGGTGCGATTGCAGTCGCGGCATACAGCTATATGGCATTGGTGCCGATCATCCAGCCACCAATCATGAAAGCACTGACAACCAAGGAAGAGCGTCAAATCAAGATGGCTCAGCTTCGTCATGTTGGTAAATGGGAGAAAGTCATCTTCCCGCTTGCTGTATTACTGATGACGATTCTGTTCTTACCTTCAGCTACGCCATTGGTTGGTATGTTCTGTTTGGGTAACTTGATGCGTGAAGCTGGTGTGGTCGATCGTTTATCGAAAACTGCTCAAAATGAATTGATCAACATAGTGACTATCTTTTTAGGTCTTGGTGTTGGTTCTAAGCTGCAAGCTGAGCAGTTCTTGAACCTAGAAACGTTAGGTATCTTGGGGTTAGGCGCAGTTGCATTTAGTATCGGTACTGGTGCGGGCGTCCTGATGGCGAAACTGCTTAACAAGTTCTCGAAAGAAGACATCAACCCACTTATTGGTGCGGCTGGCGTTTCTGCGGTACCAATGGCCGCGCGAGTCGTAAACAAAGTTGGTTTACAAGCTAACCCGCAAAACTTTTTGTTAATGCATGCGATGGGACCAAACGTTGCTGGTGTGCTGGGTTCAGCCGTTGCGGCTGGTATATTGTTAGCACTTGTTGGTTAGACATTATTGAAAATGGAATGATCAACCAATTTACAAAATCACGATTAACTTAGGTTAACAAAATGGTTTATAGTCAAAGGGATGCTTTCGCATCCCTTTTTGTTTTCTTGCAGGGAATGGTTTATGGAACACAAACAGATCGTTATCACTGAGTTTGGTGATGCCAACGTACTCGCGATTCAACATGCTTCTACACCATCACCACAGCCTGGTGAAGTCTTAGTAAAAGTCGCTTTTTCAGGCGTAAATCCTATTGATGTCAAAACTCGAGCTGGGCTCGGTTGGGCAGCAGCGCAGAATAAGGATAATTTACCTTGGGTGCCAGGTTACGACATCTCAGGAAAAGTGATGTCTTGTGGAGAGGGGGCATCACGTTTTAATGAAGGTGATGAGGTGGCTGGATTTATTGGTTTCCCAGTTCGAGGCGGTGGTTACAGTCAATACATATGTGTTCCAGAAACTGAGTTAAGTCATGTTCCTAGCTCTGTCACTTTAGAGGCAGCTGCTGCATTACCGTTGGCGGGACAAACTGCGGCACAAGCTCTCAGTAGGGCTAATGTGACGGAAAACGATCGCGTACTTATCCTCGCTGGTGCCGGTGGTGTTGGACACCTCGCGGTACAAATTGCGATCGCGACGAAAGCGGAAGTCTTTACAACCTGCAGTGAACGAAATTTAGATTACCTTGCGACGCTCGGTGCTCATGCAGTGAACTATCAATTTGCACCAGTGTCAGAACGTGTTGAAGATGTTGATGTTTTGATTGATTTAGTAGGCGGAGATGCTGCGTTAGATGCGCTTAAATGCCTGAAAGACAATGCGAGAGTCATCACCGTTCCAACCATAACTGCTGAGCTGATTTGTGAAAAAGCCAAACTCCTAGGCTTTGAGGCTAGTGGCATGTTGGTTGAACCAGACCCTGCGCAGTTAGATACCTTGTTGTACATGGTCGGCGTTGGCTTACTGAAGACTGAAATTCAACAGGTTTATCCTATGAGTGATGTCATTGGTGCTCACCAGCAGGTCGAATCAGGAAGAACCAGAGGCAAGGTGTTGCTTGATATGACATGCTAGAAGCATTTAACACGAGTTTTGAAAGTTTAGCGCTTTGGTTTTCAGATTCAGCATTATGGGTGCTTTTCATGACCGGTTTTCTCAGTGCCACGTTGTTGCCTGGTGGTTCTGAGGCGGGCTTAGTTGCCACTCTCTCATTAAATCAATACTCCGTTTCTTCAATTGTTATGGTCGCTACTATCGGTAATACGCTTGGTGGCTTAACAAATTATTGGCTTGGCTTGTGGATTCCCAACAAAGCACAAGAGGAAAAGCACGGTCATACCGCATTAAAGTGGCTCTCTAAGTATGGCTATTGGGGATTATTTTTTAGCTGGTTACCTGTAATAGGAGACCCGCTGTGTTTAGCCGCAGGGTGGCTAAGAATGAAGTTTCTGCCTTGCGTGATTTTAATATTTTTAGGAAAGGCTGCTAGGTATAGCTTACTTGCGGCCATCTATCTCGGATTATTTTAAGGAAAGTACATGAAGATGTTTTGGGTTGGCGCGTGTTCACTGTTGGTGATCACGGGCTGTGCATCAAATACGCCAGTTTCATCACTGCCGAAAGGGGTAACTTTCGTTGAGTCATCGAAAGCTGAAGAAGGCAAAGTTAAGATTCCATACCAAAAGTATAAACTCGATAATGGTTTAACGGTGATCTTAGCTCCTGAAGATTCTGACCCATTGGTCTATGTGGATGTGACTTACCATGTTGGTTCAGCTCGTGAAGAAGTGGGTAAGTCTGGTTTTGCGCATTTCTTTGAGCACATGATGTTCCAAGGCTCAGAGAACGTTGGTGACCAAGAGCACTTCAGAATCATCACAGAGGCTGGCGGCACGTTAAATGGTACAACAAACCGCGATCGTACTAACTACTTTGAAACGGTCCCTGCTAACCAGCTCGAGAAAATGCTGTGGTTAGAGTCTGACCGTATGGGCTTTTTGTTGGATGCGGTTTCTCAACGCAAATTTGAAATTCAGCGTTCTACTGTAAAAAATGAGCGAGCTCAGCGTTACGATAATCGTCCTTATGGCTTAATTTGGGAGCGCATGTCCGAAGCGCTATATCCTGAAGGTCACCCGTATTCGTGGCAAACCATTGGTTATGTTGAAGATCTTGATCGTGTTGATGTGAACGATCTCAAAGCGTTTTTCTTGCGTTGGTATGGCCCAAACAATGCGACTATCACGATCGGTGGTGACTTAGACGTTGAACAAACTCTAGAGTGGGTAAATAAGTACTTCGGTTCGATTCCTCGTGGTCCTGAGGTTGAAAATGCGCCGAAACAACCTGCAAAACTGCAAGAAGATAAATACATCACTCTAGAAGATCGTATTCAACAACCTATGGTGATGATCGCGTGGCCAACAACCTACAACGGCGAAGAAAGCCAAGCGTCTCTCGATACATTATCAGAAGTATTGGGTGGCGGTACCAACAGCGTGCTCTATCAAGACCTAGTGAAGACTCAAAAAGCGGTCGATGCTGGTTCATTCCATGATTGTGCTGAACTGGCGTGTAACTTTTACGTTTACGCAATGGGTGATTCTGGAGACAAAGGCGACCTATCAAAACTGTACGACGAGCTTTTACAATCACTGAATCAGTTTGCGGAAAAAGGCGTGACAGAAGATCGCCTTGAGCAGTTGAAGGGTAAAGCGGAAGCGGATGCTATTTTTGCGCTAGAAAGCGTTAAAGGTAAAGTGACTCAGTTGGCTTCCAACGAGACATTTTTCGGCGATCCTGATCGTCTTGAGCAACAGCTTGAGCAAATCCGTGCAGTTACGCCGACTTCGGTAGAAAAAGCGTATACGGACTTTATCCAAGGTAAGAACAAAGTGACCCTAAGCGTGGTCCCAAAAGGAAAAACAGACCTTGTCGTAAAACCTGCGACCTTTGTGACGCCAAAGCGCACGCTGCCAGAATATGAGAAGATTTCCGATGACCAATTGGCGTATCGTCGTGCGACCGATAACTTCGATCGCTCAGTGCAACCGCCAGTAGGAGAACCAGTGAAAGCGACGATGCCAGAGCTGTACGAGTTACATTTCAAGAATGGCTCAGAGCTGCTTGGTGCAGTTAGCGATGAAACGCCGACGGTGATGATGCAATTTAGTCTACCTGCAGGGACACGTTTTGTTGAAAAGGGTAAAGAAGGTCTTGCCCAATTGACCGCTGCGATGTTGCAAGAAGGTACAACGAAACGCAGTGTCGAAGAGATTCAAGCTGAGCTTGATAAACTGGGTAGTGTTATCTCTGTTAATGCCACAGGTTATACAACAAACATCAGTGTTTCTGCTCTAGAAAAGAACTTAGAGCCGACGTTAGAAATTGTCGAAGAGATGTTGCTGTCTCCTGCATTTAATCAAGATGATTTCGAGCGTGTAAAAATGCAAGCGCTAGAAGGCCTGGTGTATGAGCACCAAAATCCAAGTTGGATGGCGTCACAAGCGAGTCGCCAGGTGCTCTATGGGGATTCGGTTTTTGCTCGACCAAAAGACGGCACGCAAGCAGGTGTCAGTGCATTAACGTTGGATGATGTCCGTGAATTCTACTCGAAGCATTACACGCCACAAAGTGCGCAAATCGTCGTTGTTGGTGACATCAATAAACAGGAAATTGAGCAGCAACTGACGTTCTGGAAAAACTGGCAAGATGAAGCTGCGCCATTGTATGCACCGCAAAGCATTGCTGCATTAGGTGAGCAAAAGATCCATCTTGTTGATAAACCAGGAGCGCCGCAAAGTGTGGTCATGATGGTTCGTCAAGGTATGCCTTACGACGCAACGGGCGATTTTTACCTAAGTCAACTGGCAAACTTCAACTTAGCTGGGAACTTCAATAGCCGCATTAACCAAAATCTACGTGAAGACAAGGGTTACACATACGGTGCTTACGGCTACTTCTCTGGTAATCCAGAAACAGGCTCGGTGGTTTTCACCGCGCAAGTACGAGCGGATGCAACGGTTGCTTCGATCATTGAGATGGAAAATGAGCTAAATGAATACTCGCAGTCAGGTATTACTGATGAAGAGATGAAATTTATGCGTCAAGCGGTCGGTCAAAAAGATGCACTGAAATATGAAACGCCAACACAAAAAGCGGAGCTCATCAGTGATATTCTTAAGTACAACCTCGATCATGATTACTTGCAGCAAAGAAACGCTATCGTAGAAAAAGTCGATAAGCAGACGTTGAATGCGCTGGCTCAGAAATGGTTTGATCCAAATGACTATCAAATTATCGTCGTTGGTGATGCTAAATCGTTGCGTCCTCAATTAGAAAAGTTGGGGAAAGACGTAGAAGAGCTTGAAATCATTCGATAGAGTACACATTTAATAGCGGAGAAACGTTTCTCCGCTATTCATCTAGATAAGCAACTTTTCGTGGGTTATTTATCTAGATGCATTAACTATCAATAACTTAGCTTACACTTGTGTTATGTAACAAGTGTCCTGCTCCCAATATAAGCGAACCTCATTTTGACTGATTTTGCTGCGCGACTAAAAAAAGTTGCATCAAACCCCGAAGTATTTAAGCAGTTTGGACGCGGTGTTGAGCGAGAAACTTTGCGCTATCGTCAGGATGGACATCTAGCTACAACTCCTCATCCTGAAGGGTTAGGCTCTGCGTTCACAAATCAATGGATCACAACGGATTTTTCGGAATCATTGTTAGAGTTCATTACGCCTGTGTCACATGAAATTCCAGAACTGATGGCACAGCTGAAAGATATCCATCATTTCACTCAAACCAAAATGGGTGAAGAGAAAATGTGGCCACTATCAATGCCTTGCTACGTAGGCTCAGAGGATGATATTCAGTTAGCCCAGTATGGCTCTTCGAATGCAGCGAAAATGAAAACGCTGTACCGAGAAGGCCTAAAGCGTCGCTATGGCAGCCTGATGCAAATTATTTCAGGTGTCCATTTTAACTTCTCGTTTCCTGAAACATTTTGGGATGCGCTCTATGGCGAGCAAGATGAACAAGCCCGCCAAGATGCTAAGTCTGATGCGTACTTTGCGTTGATCCGTAATTACTACCGCTTTGGCTGGATGATTCCCTACTTCTTTGGTGCATCACCAGCGTTATGTGGCTCTTTTATTCAAGGTCGTGAAACCGATCTGCCATTCGAGAAGATTGGCGGGACATTATATTTGCCGAAGTCGACGTCTTTGCGTTTGAGCGATCTTGGCTATACCAATAGTGCTCAAAGTGTGCTGAAAATTGGTTTTAACAGCATTGACCAATACCTCGATGGTTTGAGTGATGCGATTCGCCACCCATCAGAAGAGTTTGCGAAAATTGGGGTAAAAGTGGATGGTGAATACCGCCAGCTTAATTCCAATATCTTACAAATTGAGAATGAACTGTACGCTCCGATTCGTCCAAAACGTGTATCGAAAAGTGGTGAGAAGCCTTCAGATGCGTTACGACGCGGTGGTGTCGAATACATTGAAGTTCGTTCTCTAGATGTTAACCCATTCAGCGCAGTGGGCTTAAATGAAGAGCAAGTACGATTCTTGGATCTCTTCCTTACCTGGGCGGCCTTGTCAGACTCAGACCCTATGGATAACTGTGAATTAGAGTGTTGGCGCGATAACTGGAATAAAGTCATTGTTTCAGGCCGTGAAAAAGGTCTAATGCTGCAAATTGGTTGCCAAGGTGAGCGTCTATCTCTACAAGATTGGGCACACCGAGTTTTCGTCGAGTTACGTCAAATAGCACAGCAAATGGATATGACCGCTGGTGGCTGTGCATACCAAGATGTGTGTAATCAACTCGAGACATGGATTGATAACCCAGAACTAACGATCTCTGGTCAACTATTAGAGCTAACGAAAGAGCTGGGTGGGCTAGGTAAAGTCGGTTGTACTCTTGGTATGAAGTACCGTGATGAAAACCTAGCTCACGGTTATCAGTACTATTCACAAGATACGATGGAAACGGAAGTTGCGTCGTCCGTGGAAAAACAAAAGCAAGCAGAGCAGAGTGACATGCTTTCTTTTGATGATTTTTTGGAAGATTACTTTGCTTACCTGAAGCAGTAATGACTAACTAAGGATTGGTGGGGTTGAACATTAAGTCGTTAGTAGTAGCGGTACTTGGAAGCGTGTTACTTGCAGGTTGTGCTACGGCACCGCCAAAGCAGCAGAATAACTTATGCGAGATATTCCGAGAGAAACCCGGTTGGTACGATGATGCCAAAGATATGGAAGATGAATGGGGTACCCCTATTCATGTCGCTATGGCCATCATTAAACAAGAAAGCAGCTTTCGGCACGATGCAAAACCACCTAAAGATTATTTGCTAGGGTTTATTCCTTGGGGACGAGTCAGCAGTGCGTATGGTTATGCTCAAGCTCAAGACCCTGCTTGGGAAGACTTCCAAGATGCGACAGGTCAGGGGGGCTCTCGTACCAACTTCGATGATTCTATGATGTTTGTCGGTTGGTACACTCATGAAACACGGCGTCAGCTAGGGATTTCATTATGGGATCCCTATAACCAGTATCTGGCTTATCATGAAGGGCGAGGTGGATATAAGCGAGGCACTTATAATCGAAAACCTAGTTTAATCAAAGTCGCTCGACGTGTTGAACAAACAGCGAAAACTTATGGCTGGCAGCTGAAGCAATGTCGTGAGGAATTAGAAGACAACAGCAGCTGGTTCTTTTAGCCCACAGTCAGTTCATGTGCTGTAGGGATGAATGACATTTATCCATTACCGAAAGGTACTGGAGTTACAATCAGGAGAGATGTAATGCCTTTACTCGATAGTTTTACCGTGGACCACACTCGTATGAATGCACCGGCAGTGCGAGTGGCGAAAACCATGCAGACCCCAAAAGGGGATACGATTACTGTTTTCGACTTACGCTTTACTGCGCCAAACAAAGACATTCTTTCTGAAAAAGGTATTCACACCCTAGAGCACCTTTATGCAGGCTTTATGCGTAATCACCTAAACGGTGATTCTGTTGAGATCATCGATATTTCGCCTATGGGTTGCCGCACAGGTTTTTACATGAGTCTGATTGGCACACCATCAGAGCAGCAAGTCGCAGATGCTTGGATTGCAGCAATGGAAGACGTGCTGAAGGTAGAAAGTCAGAATAAGATCCCTGAACTTAACGAATACCAATGCGGCACGGCAGCAATGCACTCTTTAAAAGAAGCACAACAGATCGCAAAGAACATTTTGGATGCTGGTGTTTCGGTGAACAAAAATGATGAACTTGCTTTGCCTGAGTCGATGTTAAAAGAGTTGCGCATCGACTAGGTGCTCATTAAGAAGCATATTGCCCCAATAAGTAAAAAAGCCTGACATGAGTCAGGCTTTTCTTTTGGTTATTTGGATGTCGATTTTTTCTTCTTCGGATAAACACGAACGAGCTTGATTCGGTTCTCTTCAATCTCAACAAGTTCCATTGGGTGACCCGCTACTCTCACGCTTAAATGGCTCTCTGGAATATCTTCCAGGTGCTCCAAAATAAGACCGTTTAACGTTCTTGGGCCATCCGTTGGTAAATCCCATTTCAGGCCTTTGTTAATATCTCGAATATTGGTGCTGCCTTCAATAAGAAAGCTTCCGTCACCTTGAGGACTGATTTCATCAGAGAGGCTTGGAGAAATTGACGTCGTGAACTCACCAATGATCTCTTCCAGAATATCTTCAAGAGTGATTAGACCGATGATATCACCGTACTCATCCACGATCAGACCGATACGTTGCTTGTTGCGTTGGAATTTCAACATTTGCACGTTCAGTGGTGTGCCTTCTGGGATGTAATAGACCTCATCAGCGGCACGTAATAGCGTTTCTTTGTTGAATTCGTTCTTTTCCAACATCAGACGATAAGCTTCACGCAAGCGCAGCATGCCAACCACTTCATCAATTTGGTCACGATAGAAAACTATGCGTCCATGTGGTGAGTGTGTTAGCTGGCGAACAATGGATTTCCAGTCGTCGTTAATATCAATACCGGTAATTTCATTGCGTGGGACCATAATGTCGTTCACGGTGACGTGCTCAAGATCTAAAATAGACACTAGCATGTCTTGGTGTCGGCGAGGGATCAAACCGCCAGCTTCATTTACCACCGTACGCAGCTCATCGGAGCTAAGATGATCTTCTGCTGAGTGATCCGCTCTTACACCAAGTAAGCGGATAAAGCCATTCGTAATAAAGTTAACAAGCATCACTAAAGGCGACAGTAACTTCATCAGTATGGTCAATAATATACTGCTCGCGTAGGACACACGTTCAGGGTAAAGCGCTGCAATTGTTTTAGGGGTAACCTCGGCAAAAACCAATACAACCATAGTTAGTGCACCGGTTGCGATAGCGACACCTAAATCACCATACAAACGCATACCAATAATGGTCGCGATCGCGGACGCGAGAATATTAACGAGGTTGTTGCCGATAAGAATAAGACCAATCAAACGATCTGGACGGTCTAATAGTCTTTCGACTCGCTTAGCACCCTTATGCCCGTTTTTGGCTAAGTGTTTTAAGCGATAACGATTCAGAGACATCATCCCTGTTTCTGAACCGGAAAAGTAACCTGATATGACGATAAGACACGCGAGTAGCGCAAACAAGATACCCGTAGAGATGTCGTCCAAAACGTTGCTGTTCCTTGTAAGTATTGGGTTATATAACGGTTGAGTAAGTCCGTTAAGTCAAAGAGTTAAGGCGTACTGTATTTTATCTAGCCTAAAATATAAAGGATAGGAGCCCTAGAGCTCCTTAATTCAAGATGATTTCTTTTACAAAGCGACTGCCAAAATATGCCAGAGTTAACAGTGTTGCTCCTGCAACAGCGAACCATGTGACTTTTCTACCACGCCAGCCTTTTTGATAGTGACCCCAAAGCAGTATTGAGTACACCACCCAAGCGATGAAAGAAAGAATGCCCTTATGTGCCTTACCTTGGGCAAACATATCCTGCACAAAGACAAAGCCAGTAATGAGCGTGGCAGTTAACAATAAGTTACCGATCAAAATAATTTTGAAGAGTTGACGCTCCACCATTAATAGAGGCGGCAGGTTTGGGTTAATCGCCAAAGATTTTTTTGCTTTCAGTTTGTGATCCAGCCAAGCCAACTGAAGCGCATAGAGTGCCCCGATAGTTAAAGTCGCGTATGAGAAGAGCGCAAATGAAATATGAATGAGTAGCTTAGGGTCATTCTCTAGGTGCTTTATAAACGTGCTTGGCAAAAATGTGGCAGCAGATAAATTGATGGCAGCAAAGCTATAAACGACAGGCAATAAAAACCACAGTCGGTTTTTCAACATAGCAAGGCTCATGACCAGAGAAATAATAAAACTGATCAAAGAAGCCACGTTGAGAATACTCAGGTTTTGACCTGAACCATCAAAAATCAGATCACTCAAAATCCACGCATGAAAAACAAGCGCACAGGCAGCACTAGCAAACACTGTTTTTGCTTTGATTCCTGACTGTTGTGAGAGTCCGGGTATGATGGTCGCAATCGCCAAAACATAAAGTATGGCGGCCGCGATGGCTATTAAGCTATCCATGAATCCTAAATATTATTGTGCACGATGGAGAAATTATACCTTGCATTACACTTTGGGGCTACGTTATATCCGACATCAATCGTGAGAGATGAGATATTGAAATTAATAAGTTACCGCACCATATATAAATAGAGACAAGAATAGGACAGCGGTACGGGTATGACTCAGACCTTGGCTAATGTATACTCACACTAATTAATCGCCATTTTAGCGAAGAGACAAAGATGTTTGAGAATTTAACGGATCGATTATCCAAAACGCTGAAAAATATCAGTGGTAAAGGTCGTCTGACCGAAGACAACATTAAAGAAACCCTACGTGAAGTCCGAATGGCTCTACTTGAAGCTGACGTTGCGCTTCCGGTCGTTCGTGAATTTGTGAACCGCGTTAAAGAAAAAGCGGTGGGCGTAGAAGTTTCTAAATCTCTGACTCCAGGTCAGGAATTTATCAAGATCGTTCAAACAGAACTTGAAGCCGTAATGGGTGAGTCGAATGAGGCGCTAAACCTTGCCGCTCAACCACCTGCTGTGCTTCTTATGGCAGGTCTACAAGGTGCGGGTAAAACCACATCGGTAGGTAAGTTATCTAAGCTTCTAAAAGAACGTGACAAGAAGAAAGTTTTGGTTGTGTCTGCCGACGTTTACCGTCCTGCGGCAATCAAGCAGCTTGAAACGCTGGCATCAGACATCGGTGTTGACTTCTTCCCATCATCACCAGACCAAAAGCCTATTGATATCGCCAATGCAGCGATTGACCATGCGAAGAAAAAATTCTACGACGTACTTATTGTCGATACCGCAGGTCGTTTGGCAATTGATGAAGAGATGATGGGGGAGATCAAAGATCTTCACGCAGCTATCAACCCAGTAGAAACGCTATTTGTTGTTGACGCAATGACGGGTCAAGACGCAGCAAATACAGCAAAAGCCTTTGGCGATGCGCTACCTCTTACCGGTGTAGTTCTAACTAAGGTTGATGGTGATGCTCGTGGTGGTGCGGCACTTTCAGTACGCCATGTCACGGGCAAGCCAATCAAATTCTTGGGTGTCGGTGAAAAAACTGACGCGCTAGAACCGTTCCACCCAGATCGTGTTGCTTCACGTATTCTTGGCATGGGTGACGTTCTGTCTTTAATTGAAGACCTACAACGCAACGTTGACCAAGAAAAGGCAGAAAAGTTAGCGAAGAAGTTCAAAGAGAAGAAAGGTTTCGACCTTGAAGATTTCCGTGAACAGCTAGGCCAGATGCAAAACATGGGCGGCATGATGGGGATGATGGATAAGCTTCCAGGAATGTCCCAGCTACCAGACAATGTGAAAGACAAAGTCGATGACAAGATGTTCAAACAGATGGAAGCGATCATCAGCTCCATGACAATGAAAGAACGTCAACGCCCAGAAATTATCAAGGGCTCGCGCAAGAAGCGTATCGCGGCTGGTTCTGGTGTGCAGGTTCAAGATGTAAACCGCTTACTAAAACAGTTCACCCAAATGCAGAAAATGATGAAAAAGATGCAAAAAGGTGGCATGAAAGGCATGATGCGCAACATGCAAGGCATGATGGGCGGCATGGGTGGTGGCGGTGGCTTCAACCCATTTGGTCGTTAATTAATCGATCACGCATAGATTCAGGGTGTTAGGTACGTCACAAACTTTAAATTCAATTTATGTTGGTGAAAAAGTAACTAAACTCCTTGCATTGCTCCGGGAGAAGAGTAAAATTCCGGAGCTTTATTTTGGCACGAGACCCCAAACTGTTTAATTTCTTGAATGGTTTTTGGGGTTAATTTTATTTTTGAGAAAGCAAAGAGGACGACATGGTAACCATTCGTTTGGCACGTCACGGCGCTAAAAAGCGTCCATTTTATCAAATCGTAGTAGCGGACAGCCGCAACGCTGCAACTGGCCGTTTCATCGAGAAAGTTGGTTTCTTCAACCCAACTGCTAAAGGTCAAGAAGAAGGTCTACGTCTAGACCTAGACCGCGTTAACCACTGGGTTGGTCAAGGCGCGTCAGTATCTGACCGTGTTGCTAAGCTAGTTAAAGACGCTCAAAAAGCGGCTTAATTTTTTACTTGAAAAGTAGAAACTAGTTTATGTCGATGAAAGGTAAAGAAACAATGAGCAACGAAAAGATTGTTGTAGGCAAGTTTGGTGCTACTTACGGCATTCGTGGTTGGCTTAAGGTTTTTTCCTACACAGACAATGCTGAAAGCATTTTCGATTACAGCCCTTGGTACATTAACCAAAAGGGCAAGTGGGTTGAGTACAAAGTAGAAAGCTGGAAGCGCCATAACAAAGGTATGGTGGCTAAGCTGGAAGGCATGGATGTTCGTGAAGACGCGCATCTAATGACGAACTTTGAAATTGCTATTGACCCTGCGGTACTTCCTGAATTGTCAGAAGATGAGTTCTACTGGCGCGAATTGTTTGGGATGCAAGTTGTAACTACTAAAGGTTACGATCTAGGTGTCGTTACTGACATGCTAGAAACTGGCTCAAACGATGTTCTGGTTGTTAAAGCAAATCTTAAAGATGCTTTCGGGCAGAAGGAACGATTAATCCCGTTCCTTGAAGAGCAAGTGATCATTAATGTTGATCGCGAAGCTCAACGGATCGAAGTTGACTGGGATCCTGGATTCTAATCTCCAAAATTACAGAGCGAGATAAACATGTGGGTTGGCGTTATTAGCCTTTTTCCAGAAATGTTCCGTTCTGTTACTGATTTTGGAGTAACAGGTCAAGCGGTTAAAAAAGGTCTTTTGTCGATTGAGACTTGGAATCCTAGAGATTTCACTCACGACAAACATCGCACAGTCGATGACCGACCTTACGGTGGTGGCCCTGGTATGTTAATGATGGTTCAGCCTTTGCGCGATGCCATTCATACCGCGAAAGCAGCCTCACCGGGCAAGACGAAAGTCATCTACCTTTCTCCTCAAGGTCGCAAGCTCGACCAGAAAGGAGTGGAAGAACTGGCAACGAATGAGAACTTGCTTCTGATTTGTGGTCGTTATGAAGGGGTAGATGAGCGCATCATTCAATCTGAAGTCGACGAAGAATGGTCGATTGGTGATTTTGTGATGACGGGTGGTGAGATACCAGCCATGACGTTAATCGACGCTGTCTCTCGGTTTGTTCCGGGTGTACTAGGGGATTTCGCGTCAGCAGAAGAAGACTCTTTTGCAAATGGCTTGTTAGATTGCCCTCACTATACGCGTCCAGAAGTATTGGATGACAAAGAGGTACCAGCGGTACTGATGTCAGGCAATCACAAGGACATTCGTCAATGGCGACTCAAGCAGTCGTTGGGCCGTACTTGGCTAAGAAGACCAGAGCTCCTGGAAAACCTAGCTCTGACTGACGAACAGGAACAATTACTTGCTGAGTTTGTTAATGAGCATAAAGCCATTAAAGAACATAACGCAAAGTAACCTAATTTATTTAGTATCAGTTTATTCTAGGAATTTAAAAAATGAGTAACATCATCAAAGCTCTTGAAGAAGAGCAAATGAAATCAGACCTACCTAAATTTGCACCAGGTGACACTGTTGTAGTTCAAGTTAAGGTAAAAGAAGGTGACCGTGAGCGTCTACAGGCTTTCGAAGGCGTTGTAATCGCAATCCGTAACCGTGGTCTACACTCTGCTTTCACTGTACGTAAGATCTCTAACGGTGAAGGTGTTGAGCGTACGTTCCAAACACACTCTCCAATCGTTGATAGCATCGAAGTTAAACGCCGTGGTGCAGTACGTCGTGCCAAGTTGTACTACCTACGTGAGCGTTCTGGTAAGTCTGCTCGTATCAAAGAGAAGCTTGCTAAGAAGTAATGCTATAACTAGCGTTCTCATCTTAAACGGAGTCCTTTTAGGGCTCCGTTTTTTTATTTGTGTAATTAGCTTGCTCGTTTCTTTTCACCCTAACTGAACTGTCGATGCTCATGCACTGATTTACACTCCACGCCTCTGCCTTGCTGTGAATAGATTCCTGATGTCGCTATGGCTCCTCGGAATGACGGAAAATGATGGTCAAAGATTATATAGCACCGAGGTTCAAATTCGTCATTCTGGACAGCGACGACGGAGCGTGATTCAGGTTCCCCAAGAAGGAACCTAGGGTATTCCTTTACCCTAGGTCTCAATTTAATACTGGTCTTCAGACCAGCCATCACTATCGGACATATCGGGTGCGCCTGGGATGGTGTTTTCTTCATCTGCCCATTCACCAAAATCAATCATTTGGCATTGTTTACTGCAGAAAGGGCGATGAGGACTTTGTTCTCCCCATTCTACGTCGGCGCCACATTGTGGGCATTGAACGATGGTAACTTTAGACATAGTTGAGCGTCCCATTACTAATTGGTGTTAAAGGGTAGTATACCTAAACGAATTAAAGATGGCTTATTCAACGCGCTATTGCTGCTACGAAATTTTATCAAATATAAGCGCAATAAAGCGTTGAATTTTAGATTATGGAGGCGAGGCGTAGTGTCGTCTTAGCTGCAAACAGCAAGTTCAAATTCAATATCTTGTGTGCATGCTTGACCGTTTTCAAACGACATGAACTTGATCGCAAAGCGGTTTTTATGGCCTGAAATCATAGGATACACGCCATATTCCATTGGGATGTGAAGTCTTAGAATGTTGGCTTCATCAGCGTCACTTTGGAAGAAACCTGCACGACCGATTTGAGCTTTGAAATGTCCGGTCTCTCTAGTGAGCTTTAACCATAACGAAAGCGCATCAGATAAGGGCTTTAAGCTTGCTTGCCACTGTTGTGCATCACGCTTTTTACGTTCAATAGGTAGATGAAGCCAGTAGTGTAATGCTGGCAGATCAAAACAGCATGAACCACCCGGTAGATTAAAGCGTTGACGGATAGAGCTTAGGAAGCGATCTTCTTTTAATGCTTGGCCAAAACGTTCAGCACCCATTAGTTGGCTATGAACGACATCTATCTCTTGTAGCAAGGTATTTAATGCGTCTTGATCGACACCATCAACATTGAGCCAATGGCGGTACGACAGCCGTTGCTTCTCAAGATCTTTAGCCAGTTCACTTTTCAGTTGGATTTGTTCGAAGATCTCAACCATATCGAATAACGCACGGAAAAACAGTTGATACTGATGATTTTCGCTAAACCCAGAGGCCAAGTGAGCCTGACGCAGCAGAGACTCCACTCTTAGATAAATACGAGTTTTCTCATTTAACGGATGTTCAAATTTGTGCGTGGTCATCGACATAAGCCTTTGTGAGTTTCGTTCCTATTTTCGCAGATTTTTCTTACACATGGCTAGGTACTTTTCGTGCAAATCTGTGATTTGAAGCAAAAGATCAGGGTCACTTGGATTATTCTTAACCACATCGTCTGCAAGCGCGAGCCTTTGCTCTCTTGATGCTTGAGAGGCAAGGATGGCGCGAACTTGATCTTCACTCACATTGTCTCGTTTCATCGTGCGAGATATCTGTGTATTCGGTTCTACATCGACGACAAGAACGCGATCACACAAACTATCTAGCTTGTTTTCTACGAGCAACGGCACCACAAGTAACGCATACTCTGAAGTGACTTGCTGCAAATCTTCGATCATCTTTTCACGAATTATCGGGTGCAACAGTGCGTTGAGCCATGCTTTTTCATCTGAATTCGAAAAGATTTTTTCTCTCAGCTTTGCGCGATCTAAAGTTTGGTCTTCACGAACGATATCGTGACCAAAGTGTTCAATAATCGCGTTTAGGCCGGGAGTACCTGGCTCGACAACTTCTCTTGCTACAATGTCGGCATCGACGATATCGATTTTAAATTGTTGTTTGAACAGATTCGCGACGGTTGTTTTTCCACTAGCGATACCGCCTGTTAAACCAATAACCAAAGCCATTTACACTCCTAGAACTGAAGTAAAGTACCAGTTTAAAATCTGGTCGCCCCAAATTAAGCTTATCCAACCAGCAATTGCTAAGTAAGGACCGAAAGGGAAAGCTTTTTCAATTCCCTGCTTTTGCAAGCGTAGTTGAATGATGCCAAATACGATGCCAACCACAGAAGAAAGTAGAATGATCATCGGCAGTGACTGCCAACCTAGCCAAGCTCCTAGTGCCGCCAGTAGTTTAAAATCACCATACCCCATTCCTTCTTTACCAGTAAGTAGCTTAAAGCCCCAGTAAACGGACCAGAGACATAGGTAACCAGCAATAGCACCAATGACAGAATCTTGTAGAGTAACAGGACTTATTTCGACTAATGCTAAGGCAATGCCAGCCCAAGTTAATGGTAATGTTAATTGGTCAGGTAACAACATAGTATCGAGATCGATAAATGTTGCGGCGATTAAGATAAAAGTAAAAAAGAGTAGGGCAACGGTAAAGTAACTAAAACCAAAGTAATAAGCGATAAAGCCTGAACAGAACGCGGTGAGCAGTTCAATCAGTGGATAGCGTGCACTAATGGTTGCCTGACAGTTGTGACATTTGCCTTTTAAAAGCAGCCAGCTAATCACAGGAATGTTGTCGCGAATACGTATCGGTGTTGCGCATTTCTGGCAGGAGGAGCGTGGGACGCTCAAGGTCAGCACTTCTTTAGGAGGTTCTATTTTGTATTCAGGAAATGACTCGGCACATTCGCGTCGCCATTCTAGTTCCATGATTTTAGGTAGTCGATAAATAACCACATTGAGGAAGCTACCCACGATAAGACCGAAGATGGTGGCAAACACAACGAATAGCCAAGGGTAGTACTGGAATACTTCCATATTTGTCTCTTGAGCGATGAGTGAAATCAGCAAGATGCTGTTTTAAAGGAGTTAACAGCTCATTCTAGCCCAATACACTCATTAAGTTAAAGATTGGCAAGTACATTGCTGTCACTAATCCGCCAACAACGATACCTAAAAAAACGATAATTAGTGGCTCTAGAATTTTACTAAGGTTGTCGACGGTGTTGTCGACTTCAAACTCGTAGATTGTTGCAACTTTATTGAGCATATCGTCAAGTCGACCAGACTCTTCACCGATCATAACCATTTGTAACACCAATTCAGGGAACACATTACAGTTGCGCATGGCTACATACATTGGCATACCTGCGGCGGTATCACGGTAAACTTCTTCTATGGCGAGTTGATAGTGCAAGTTTCCTGATGTTTTTGATGTAGTTTTTAAACTGGTTAGAATTGGAATGCCCGCTGTAAAGCTTGTGGCGAGTGTTCGACTAAATTTGGCGATCGCTGCTTTTGATAATACAGGCCCAAGGACAGGAAATTTAAGCACAGATCGATTGAGCGTTAAGCGAAAAGAATCTGAACGCTTAGAGAGGATTCTCGCCGAGATGAATAAACTAATGGAGCCTAGTGCTATAAATGGGCTCCAGTTTTGTGTCCATGCGGAAAGATCTAACACTTGCCTGGTAAACCACGGTAAGTCAGCACCAAAACCAACAAACATTTTTTCAAACTCGGGAATGACTTTGGTGAGCATGATAAACGACACGCCTAACGCTACTAGCACTACCATCGCTGGGTAGATCAGTGCTTTGATCACTTTCGCACGGAGTTGTTCATTTTTTTCTCGGTAGGTGGCTAAGCGCTCGAATACTTCTGCTAAGTTACCGGATTGCTCACCTGTGGCGATAAGATCGGTATAGAGTGGGTCAAAGTGTTCACTTGCAGTGCGCATGGCTTTTGACATGGGCGTCCCCGCTTCAACGGCGCGTGTCACGCTCATCAAAATGGATTTCATCTCTGCTTTTTTATGATTTTCTGAGACCAATTTTAAAGCCTGAACCAAGGGCACACCGGTTATCAACATCGTCGAAATCTGACGGGTAAACACCGTGATGTCTCTGCCTTTCACGCGATGGCTGAGTTTAGTGAGAAACGAGATACTGCTTTTCTTTAACTTCTTGATCTTGATGTGCTGTGCGTCTAGACGCTCGCGTACTTCAATTTCTGTCATCGCGAGGGTTTGTCCAGACGTCTTTTTGCCAGAACTGTTGATGCCTTTCCAGCGGAAGTTTTTAAGTTGTGGTGTAGTGCTTTTCATGGATGTGACTGCTGATTAAAGGATTAAAAATAAAGTACGCGCTGTAGTTCACTAAAACTTGTGATTCCTTGTTTGAGTTTTTCTATGCCCGACATTTGTAACGTGCTCATACCATTTGCGATGGCGAGTTTTTCTAGTTCATGTACCGAGGCGCCTTTAATAAGCGCTTCGGAAAGAAATTCATCAAAGCGCATCACTTCATAAATCCCCGTTCGGCCGGAATAACCATGGGTACACTCATTGCATCCATCGGGATTGGCTTTAAAAATGTTGTCGCTTGCTTGAATTCCGAGATGTTGTAGCTGAACGGTAAGCTCTTGTGATTGTTTGCAGTGCGAGCACAGTTTACGGGCTAAGCGCTGGGCAATAATCAAACTAAGAGATGAGGCCAAGTTAAAGCTTTCTACGCCCATGTTTGATAAACGAATAACCGTTTCAGCCGCAGAATTGGTATGTAAGGTTGAAAGTACTAAGTGACCGGTTTGCGATGCTTTTATGGCTATTTCCGCAGTGTCTAAGTCACGAATCTCACCGACCATTACCACATCGGGGTCTTGACGCAAGAAAGAGCGCAGTGCTTCGGCAAAACCAAAACCAATCTTAGGCTGAACTTGAACTTGGTTAATGCCCGATAAGTTAATTTCTACTGGGTCTTCTGCCGTGGAAATGTTGATTTCTGGCTTATTGAGGATACTCAGCCCAGTGTACAGAGATACGGTTTTTCCGCTCCCGGTTGGGCCTGTCATCAGAATCATGCCTTGTGGGCGACGCAGCGCATCCAAGTACAATTGTTTTTGTTGTTCGCTATAACCAAGCTTGTCGATATCCAATGATGCAGAGCTGCTGTCGAGCAGTCGTAGTACAATTTTCTCTCCAAATAGAGTAGGCAGCGTGGATACACGCATATCAATTGCGGTGTCTTGATTCAACTTGAGCTTAATACGCCCATCTTGTGGTAAACGTCGCTCTGCAATATCAAGTTTAGAGAGGATTTTGATACGAGCGGATAAGCGGCGACTCAAGTGGCTTGGTGGCTGCTGTGTTTCAATTAAGATGCCATCACAGCGCAGGCGCACGCGGTACATCTTTTCATAAGGCTCAAAGTGGATATCGGATGCGCCTTTGCGCACAGCGTCCAATAGAATTTGGTTGATGTAACGGCTAACAGGAGACTCATCTTGGCTCAAGTCTTCAATGTTGTCGATTTCATCTGCGCCCACGTCAACCAGATTGGCTAACTCTTCTTGGTTGATCTCTTTTAACCCGGACTTCTCATGACTCAATGAACGACCATACAAGCGTCGAATTGCCGCGCTGAGTTGACTAAATTCCCCCAAGACCAATTCAACCTGTAAACCAGTGGCAAAGCGAAAATCATCTTCTGCTTGTTGGTTGGTGGGGTCGGCAACGGCGAGTAATAACGTTGAAGACGTACGCTGGAGTGGGAGTGCGTTATGCCGCGTGATTAATTCCCTAAGGCCAAGTTGCTGACAAAGCGAAGCATACTCGTACTGAGATAACTCGGGCTGATTTAAACCAAAGAGAGAACTTAAGTGCTCAGCGAGTTCGCTTGATGTAAATAATCCAGAACTGAGTAAAGCCTCTGGCATCGAAATGCCAGAAGCTTTGACTTGCTCTATTAACGATTCTTCTTGGGAAAACGTCAGTAACCCTTTTTGACGAAGAATGGTTGAGAGGTTGGTTAGCATCTATACTATCGACAGTTTTTTGGTAACAAATCGTCTGTAACAGGGCTAGCTGAGGAGCCTTGACATGTCCAAGTACCATCAGAAGCACGAACCAACTCAAAGTTTTTGCTAGTGATAAGGTTACTTACGCCTGAGGCATTGAACGTGAATTTGATAGTGCCACCAGCTGAACTAGCAGTTGAAAATGCGATAACACCTGAAGGGATTGTGCTCGGTACACCTAGATCTGCTTCTGTTTGGTTAGCTGTTGAACCATCCGGAAAAGCACCATTTTCTACAGCGTAAGCTTCAACGTTAGTTTTTACACCAGTTAATGTAGCTAATGCGGATGCGACTTCTGATTTCGCTACATATTTTTGATATTGAGGAATTGCAATCGCTGCTAAAACACCGATAACTGCTACCACGATCATCAATTCGATCAGAGTAAAACCCTGTTGTTTTTTTTGTTTACTGTTTTTCATTTTAACCCTTTCCTAAAAATTAATAATGCTCTTGCATTGGCGAAAGATTATGGAGAGTTAAGGTGGGTTGAAAATGGGGAAGGGATGGGCTCTCGAGTGAGATAAAACTCTTTGGTGAAAAGTTGCATATCGCATGCAGAGTTTTGCGAGTAGTACTATTTTTTTAGTGGATAAAAAGAAAGGGCCAATTGGCCCTTTTAAATGATGAATTACTCACAAATCACTGAGTTAGTTGAAGTAATTTCAGATTTGTTGCTTTTATTATTTGAAGCGCATCGAAAGATCCATCGCTTTTAAATGCTTAGTCAACGCGCCTACCGAAATGTAATCGACACCGGTTTCTGCGTATTCTGCGATGGTCTCTAGCGTAATGTTGCCGGAGTTCTCTAAAGCGGCACGACCTGCGTTAATCGCTACGGCTTCACGCATCATTTCTTTTGTGAAGTTATCGAGCATGATGATGTCGGCACCAGCCTCTATCGCTTGTTTCAACTCTTCTAAGCTTTCCGTTTCTACTTCTACCGGTTTGCCTGGGTTAAGCTCTTTCGCTTTTTGGATGGCTTGAGTGATGCCACCACAAGCAATAATGTGGTTTTCTTTAATGAGGTAAGCGTCGAACACGCCGATGCGATGGTTAAAGCCACCACCACACGTCACGGCGTATTTTAGTGCGCTACGCAGACCAGGAATGGTTTTGCGTGTGTCTAGTAGACGACACTCAGTATGCGCGATTTTTTCAGCGTACTCTGCGGTAACTGTTGCGCAGCCAGACAACGTTTGGATGAAGTTCATTGCGTTACGCTCACCAGTCAACAAGTCACGAGCAGGGCCTGTCAGCGTGCAAAGGGTTTGGTTAGGTTCGACTTTATCGCCGTCCTTTACGTGCCATTCAATACTGACCTTGCCACCGAGCTGCTTAAAAACTTCATCTGCCCATGCTTGACCACAGAACACACCATACTCACGAGTAATAATCGTTGCGGTATTGACCGCATCGGCAGGGATCAAAGATGCAGTAATGTCATTATCTGCGTCGACACTGCCACCTAGATCTTCTTTTAAGGTATCAGCGACAGAGCGAGTGATCTCTAAAGGGAGTTGTTGTTTAAGGTATTCTAGGCGTTCTTGAATGTTGTGTGTGTTCTTCATCGCAAATCTTGTCTTGAAAGGGAGATGGCAACGAATGATACTCTCCGGTGTCAATAATTTCAGCAGTTAATTTGCAAAGTAGAGAGGTTGATATGCGCCCAATTATCGAGAATGGCTGGCTGACACAAGCAAAGCATGTTCCGTCACCATTTTTTGATGCCCGCTCTGATATAAACGACATCTCTCTGCTGGTGGTACACAATATCAGTTTGCCTCCTGGGCAGTTTGGTGGACCATATATAGAGGACTTCTTCACTGGCAAGCTAGACCCAAGTGAACATCCATTTTTTGAAGTTATTCACAAAATGGGCGTTTCTGCACATTGCTTGATTAAGAGAAACGGCGAGGTTGTTCAATTTGTTTCTTTTCTCGATAGAGCATGGCATGCCGGTCAATCCAGTTTCGCGGGCAGGGAGCGTTGTAATGACTATTCCATTGGTATCGAGCTTGAAGGGACAGAATTTACTGCCTACACAGAAGCGCAATATCAATCACTTGCAGAGATAACTGAGGTGATTATGCAATCTTATCCTCAAATCACCCCGCCACGAATTACCGGTCATCAATATATTGCGCCCTTGAGAAAAAGCGATCCTGGTCTAAGCTTTGATTGGGTGAAATATAGACTGCTTATACAGCGTTGATTTGTAGCGAAAGTGTAAATTCAAAAAAGCGAAATAAATAAGGCATACGATCAGGTATGCCTTTTTTTGATACCAGAAATATTAATGATTGTTAAAAGTTAACTACATTTTTACGCTCGTACATGCCGTTTTGGTGAATAAATAGACTGATAATTTTGTCATTTTCTGTATTTCTTTTCCAAAACTGCTAGCACGTCGACTTCCCATTTGTATGCTTTATGTAATTGGTCATACCAATTCTATTGCTGTTTTAACAGTCGATTGTTATCAGAGTGTTGGAAGTAAGCTCGTTCTATGATTTAGGTCAATTTTCGGCTGGACAGTGGCGTTTTAATTATGTTAATTTCTGCACCAACTTAAAATTGGTATTACCAATTACCTGCAAGAGTAGAAGAACAATAAATTATGGCTTATCAAAGGATTCGTCAGCCAAAACTCTCTGATGTTATAGAACAAGAGTTAGAAAGGTTGATAGTGGAAGGAACATTGTCTCCGGGGCAACAACTGCCTCCAGAGCGTGAACTGGCAAAACAGTTCGATGTGTCTCGTCCTTCAGTCCGAGAAGCCATTCAACGCTTGGAAGCGAAGCGTTTGTTGACTCGTCGCCAAGGTGGCGGAACATTCGTAAGTGAGAATATCTGGAAGAGCTTTTCAGATCCCTTGTTGAATTTGTTGTCTAGTCATTCTGAAACCCAGCTTGATGTGCTTGAGTCTCGTCATGCGATGGAAGGAATTTCAGCCTACTTTGCAGCTTTACGTGGTACCGAAGAAGATTTTGCGCGTATTCAAGGTTGCCTTGAGCGCATTAGCCAAGAGCAAGCAAACAACGATATCGAAGCTGAATCTGCGGAAGTAATGCAATTTTTGATCGCTTTGACAGAGGCCGCGCACAACGTGGTTTTGTTGCACATTGTTCGAAGCTTAGCACCTTTGCTTGAGCAAAATATTCTACAAAATTTTAAATTACTACGTCGCCGCCCAGAAGCGGTCGAGAAAGTCAGTAAACACCGAGCCAATATCGTGGATGCGATTGTTTCTGGTCAGCCTGAAAAGGCGCGAGAAATGTCGCACTCGCACTTGGCTTACATCGAAGAAACATTGTTGGATTTGACTCGAGAAGAGTCTCGACGAGAGCGTTCTCTACGTCGAATTCAGCAGGGTAATGACTCGTAAGAGCGTTACTTAAATAAGTAGATCCAACCAACAGAAGGATAGATCGCCATGTCTGATATGAAGCATGACGTAGATGCACTGGAAACTCAAGAATGGCTACAAGCGCTTGAGTCAGTTGTACGTGAAGAAGGTCTAGAGCGTGCTCAATTCCTATTAGAGCAAGTTCTAGATAAAGCACGTCTAGACGGTGTTGATATGCCAACAGGTATCACAACTAACTACATCAACACGATTCCTGCAGACCAAGAACCAGCATACCCAGGTGACACAACACTTGAGCGTCGTATTCGCTCAATTATTCGTTGGAACGCTATCATGATCGTTCTACGTGCATCTAAGAAAGACCTAGAGCTAGGCGGCCACATGGCGTCTTTCCAGTCTTCTGCTGCGTTCTACGAGACATGTTTCAACCACTTCTTCCGTGCACCAAACGAGAAGGATGGTGGCGACCTAGTTTACTACCAAGGTCACATTTCACCAGGTATCTACTCACGTGCATTCGTTGAAGGTCGTCTAACTGAAGAGCAGCTAGACAACTTCCGTCAAGAAGTAGACGGCAAAGGTATTCCTTCATACCCGCACCCTAAATTGATGCCTGAATTCTGGCAGTTCCCGACAGTATCGATGGGCCTAGGTCCAATCGCTTCTATCTACCAAGCTCGTTTCCTTAAGTACCTAGAAGGCCGTGGTCTTAAAGATACTTCAGAGCAGCGCGTTTACGCGTTCCTAGGTGACGGTGAGATGGATGAGCCAGAATCACGTGGTGCTATCTCTTTCGCTGCGCGTGAGAAACTAGACAACCTATGCTTCCTAATCAACTGTAACCTACAGCGTCTAGATGGCCCTGTAATGGGTAACGGTAAGATCATTCAAGAACTTGAAGGTCTGTTCAAAGGTGCTGGTTGGAACGTAGTGAAGGTAATCTGGGGTAACAACTGGGATTCACTACTAGCTAAAGATACGACTGGTAAGCTTCTACAGCTTATGAATGAAACGATCGACGGCGACTACCAAACATTCAAATCAAAAGATGGCGCGTACGTACGTGAGCACTTCTTTGGTAAGTACCCAGAGACAGCTGCACTTGTTGCTGACATGACTGATGACGAAATCTTCGCACTTAAGCGTGGTGGTCACGAGTCTTCTAAGCTATACGCGGCATACAAAAACGCGGCAGAAACTAAAGGTCGTCCAACAGTAATCCTAGCTAAGACTGTTAAAGGTTACGGCATGGGTGAAGCGGCTGAAGGTAAGAACATCGCGCACCAAGTTAAGAAGATGGACATGACTCACGTACTACACCTACGTGACCGTCTAGGTCTTCAAGACATCCTAACTGACGAAGCAGTGAAAGAACTTCCGTACCTGAAACTTGAAGAAGGTTCAAAAGAGTACGAATACCTACACGCTCGTCGTAAAGCGCTACACGGCTACACGCCACAGCGTCTACCAAAATTCACTCAAGAATTCATCGTTCCTGAGCTAGAAGAATTCAAGCCACTACTAGAAGAACAGAAGCGTGATATCTCTTCTACTATGGCATTCGTACGTGCGCTAAACGTTCTACTTAAGAACAAGAACATTGGTAAGAACATCGTTCCTATCATTGCTGACGAAGCACGTACATTCGGTATGGAAGGTCTGTTCCGTCAAATCGGTATCTACAACCCGCACGGCCAAACTTACACACCAGAAGACCGTGGCGTTGTTTCTTACTACAAAGAAGCGACTTCAGGTCAGGTTCTACAAGAAGGTATCAACGAGCTAGGTGCTATGTCTTCATGGGTTGCTGCTGCGACTTCATACTCGACAAACGACCTACCAATGATCCCGTTCTACATCTACTACTCAATGTTCGGCTTCCAACGTGTTGGCGACATGGCGTGGATGGCTGGTGACCAACAAGCACGTGGTTTCCTACTAGGTGCAACTGCGGGTCGTACAACGTTGAACGGTGAAGGTCTACAGCACGAAGACGGCCACTCGCACATTTTGGCGGGTACGGTTCCTAACTGTATTTCTTACGACCCAACATTCGCGTACGAAGTAGCAGTAATCATGCAAGACGGTATCCGTCGCATGTACGGTCCAGAACAAGAAAACGTGTTCTACTACCTAACGCTAATGAACGAAAACTACGCAATGCCAGCAATGCCAGAAGGCGCTGAAGAAGGCATCCGTAAAGGTATCTACAAGCTAGAAACTTACACGGGCGACAAAGCGAAAGTTCAGCTAATGAGCTCTGGTACTATCATGAATGAAGTACGTAAAGCAGCTCAAATCCTAAGCGAAGATTACGGTGTTGCTTCTGATGTTTACTCTGTAACGTCATTCAACGAACTAACTCGCGATGGCCAAGATGCAGAGCGTTTCAACATGCTTCACCCAGAAGCGGAAGCGAAAGTACCTTACATCCAAACAGTAATGGGTACTGAACCTGCTATCGCAGCAACTGACTACATGAAGAACTACGCAGAGCAGGTTCGTGCATACATTCCTGCTGAGTCTTTCAAAGTTCTTGGTACTGATGGCTTCGGTCGTTCAGACAGCCGTGAAAACCTACGTCGTCACTTCGAAGTGAACGCAGGTTACGTAGTAGTAGCAGCGCTAACTGAACTAGCGAAACGTGGCGAAGTTGAGAAATCTGTAGTTGCAGAAGCAATTAAGAAATTCGACATCGACACAGAGAAAACAAACCCGCTATACGCTTAATTAAGAAGGTAGATAAGAAATGGCAATCGAAATTAATGTACCAGACATCGGTGCGGATGAGGTTGAAGTTACTGAGATTCTTGTAAGCGTTGGCGACAAGGTTGAAGAAGAGCAGTCTCTGATCACAGTTGAAGGCGATAAAGCTTCTATGGAAGTTCCTGCTTCTCAAGCGGGTATCGTTAAAGAAATCAAAGTTGCAGAAGGCGACAAGGTTTCTACTGGTTCTCTAATCATGATTTTCGAAGCCGAGGGTGCAGCTGACGCTGCACCTGCTCCTGCGGCAGAAGCAGCTCCAGCAGCAGCTCCAGCTCCAGCAGCAGCGGCAGAACTAAAAGAAGTTCACGTACCAGACATCGGTGGTGATGAAGTAGAAGTTACTGAAATCATGGTTGCCGTTGGCGACAGCATCGAAGAAGAGCAATCTCTTCTAACTGTTGAAGGCGACAAAGCTTCTATGGAAGTTCCAGCGCCATTCGCAGGTACTCTAAAAGAGATCAAAGTTGCAACAGGCGATAAAGTATCGACTGGCTCACTTATCATGGTATTCGAAACAGCAGGTTCAGGAGCTCCAGCAGCACCAGCGGCAGCTGAAGCTCCTGCGGCAGCAGATCCAGCAGCGTCTGCGGCAAAAGAAGTGAACGTTCCAGATATCGGCGGCGACGAAGTTGAAGTTACTGAGATCATGGTTGCGGTTGGCGACACAGTGGAAGAAGAGCAATCTCTAATCACTGTTGAAGGTGACAAAGCTTCTATGGAAGTTCCTGCACCATTCGCTGGCACAGTTAAAGAAATCAAGATTGCAGCTGGCGACAAAGTGTCTACTGGCTCACTAATCATGGTATTCGAAGTGGCGGGCGCAGCACCTGCTCCTGCAGCAGCTCCAGCTCAAGCGGCAGCACCTGCAGCTCCAGCTCCTAAAGCAGAAGCTCCAGCGGCAGCAGCTCCAGCAGCGACTGGCGATTTCAAAGAAAACGATGAGTACGCTCACGCATCTCCAGTTGTTCGTCGTCTAGCGCGTGAATTTGGCGTTAATCTTTCTAAGGTTAAAGGTTCTGGTCGTAAGAGCCGTATCTTAAAAGAAGACGTTCAAGCTTACGTGAAAGATGCACTTAAGCGTCTTGAGTCTGGCGCAGGTGCAGCAGCATCTGGCAAAGGCGACGGCGCGGCTCTTGGTCTACTACCATGGCCAAAAGTGGACTTCAGCAAGTTTGGTGAGACAGAAGTTCAACCGCTATCTCGCATTAAGAAGATCTCTGGCGCAAACCTACACCGTAACTGGGTAATGATCCCGCACGTTACACAGTGGGATAACGCAGACATCACGGCTCTTGAAGCATTCCGTAAAGAGCAAAACGCGATTGAAGCGAAGAAAGACACTGGCATGAAGATCACACCACTTGTGTTCATCATGAAAGCGGTAGCTAAAGCGCTTGAAGCGTTCCCAGCGTTCAACTCTTCTCTATCAGAAGACGGTGAGAGCCTAATTCTGAAGAAATACGTGAATGTTGGTATCGCGGTAGATACACCAAACGGTCTAGTTGTTCCTGTATTTAAAGACGTGAACAAGAAAGGCATCTACGAGCTATCTGAAGAGCTAATGGCGGTTTCTAAGAAAGCACGTGCTGGTAAGCTAACTGCGGCTGACATGCAAGGTGGCTGTTTCACTATCTCTAGCCTAGGCGGTATCGGCGGTACAGCGTTTACTCCAATCGTAAACGCACCAGAAGTTGGTATCCTAGGTGTGTCTAAGTCAGAAATGAAACCGGTATGGAACGGTAAAGAGTTCGAACCGCGTCTACAACTTCCACTGTCTCTATCATACGACCACCGTGTGATCGATGGTGCTGAAGGTGCGCGCTTCATCACTTACTTAAACTCATGTCTATCTGACATTCGTCGTCTAGTTCTGTAATAGAAATTAGATGAATGAGAGGCGGCAACTTAGCCGCCTCTGCTAATCATAATTACCGACAATTTGGTTATCAGCCTTGCTTCGTTCAGGGTTTTCACAATCGAATTGTTGTCTAGCTCACAGGCTAAATTGATTTACTTTTCACACCATTAACATCTCTGTAAACTGTTAGCGGTCTGAAAATAACTGTTTAAAACAAATCTCTCTTAAACATAAAAAATCGATACCCACTCAGCCTGTTAGGGATAATGACTACAAGAGGTCAAAATGAGCAAAGAAATTAAAGCCCAAGTTGTTGTACTTGGTTCTGGTCCTGCTGGTTACTCCGCTGCATTCCGTTGTGCGGACTTAGGTCTTGAAACTGTACTAGTTGAACGTTACAGCACGCTTGGCGGTGTATGTCTGAACGTGGGTTGTATCCCATCTAAAGCACTGCTTCACGTTTCTAAAGTAATTGAAGAAGCGAAAGCGATGGCTGACCACGGCGTTGTGTTCGGTGAGCCTCAAACAGACATCAGCAAAATCCGCATCTGGAAAGAAAAAGTTGTTAACCAACTAACTGGCGGCCTAAGCGGTATGGCTAAGATGCGTAACGTAACAGTAGTTAACGGTTACGGTAAGTTCACTGGCCCTAACTCTATCCTTGTAGAAGGTGAAGGTGAGCCAACAGTTGTTAACTTTGACAACGCAATCGTTGCGGCTGGTTCTCGTCCAATCAAACTGCCATTTATCCCGCATGAAGACCCACGTATTTGGGACTCTACTGACGCTCTAGAACTAAAAGAAGTGCCAGAAAAACTGCTTATCATGGGCGGTGGTATCATCGGTCTAGAAATGGGTACGGTTTACCACTCTCTAGGTTCTAAAGTTGAAGTTGTTGAAATGTTTGACCAGGTAATTCCTGCAGCAGACAAAGATATCGTGAAAGTATTTACTAAGCGTATCAAAGACAAGTTCAAGCTAATGCTAGAAACGAAAGTAACAGCAGTTGAAGCAAAAGAAGACGGTATCTACGTTTCAATGGAAGGCAAGAAAGCGCCAGCTGAAGCTGAGCGTTACGATGCGGTTCTAGTTGCTATCGGTCGTGTACCAAATGGTAAGCTAATCGACGGTGAAAAAGCGGGTCTAGAAATTGACGAGCGCGGCTTCATCAACGTTGATAAGCAAATGCGTACTAACGTTCCTCACATCTTCGCGATCGGTGATATCGTTGGTCAACCAATGCTTGCTCACAAAGGTGTGCATGAAGGTCACGTAGCTGCTGAAGTTATCTCTGGTAAGAAGCACTACTTTGACCCTAAAGTTATCCCTTCAATTGCGTACACTGAGCCAGAAGTGGCTTGGGTTGGTAAGACTGAAAAAGAAGCGAAAGAAGAAGGCATCAAGTACGAAGTAGCAACATTCCCATGGGCAGCATCAGGTCGTGCAATTGCATCTGACTGTGCAGACGGTATGACTAAGCTAATCTTCGACAAAGAAACTCACCGCGTAATCGGTGGTGCTATCGTTGGTACTAACGGTGGTGAACTACTTGGTGAAATCGGCCTTGCAATTGAGATGGGCTGTGATGCAGAAGATATCGCTCTGACTATCCACGCTCACCCAACTCTACACGAGTCTGTAGGTCTAGCTGCTGAAGTATTTGAAGGTTCAATCACTGACCTGCCAAACAAAAAAGCAGTTAAGAAGAAGTAAGCTTTTTCTGACTGAATGATAGAAGCCGCTGCATTGCAGCGGTTTTTTTATGCTTGTTATATAGAAATATAAATGTGTGCTTAGCTGACAGCAGACAATAAAAAGCCCACCAAACGGTGGGCTGACATATATTACGAGCTAAGCTTTAGTGTTCACGGTTGTAAATGCAAAGCATATCTAAGTATGAATTCACTAGGTGTTTCAGCTCCGCTTCACCTTTAGCGCGGTTCGCTTGGACAAACAGTGAGTAACAAATACCGTGGAACAGGTTTGCCAAGTGTTCTGAATCGTGCTGGTCACACACTTCGCCACGTTCAATTGCTTTAATGAACATGTTTTGTACCAGCAACTGGTTAGTACGGTTAGTTGAAACAAACAATGGCCATACTTCGTCACGTGTTGAAGCACTCCACTCGAACCATACTTTTAGCCAGTGACAATCTTGGCTGACAAGCTCGATCATCGCATTAGTAATATTGGCGATGTTTTCACGTGCATGTAAGTCTAGGTCTATGTTATCCGATAGGAAGTTTGAGAACTGACGTACGACGTGATTGAGAACTTCATCCACCAAGTCTTCGCGTGTAGGGAAGTAGTTAAAAACAGTCGCTACAGAAACTTGAGCAATTTCTGCGATATCTGCGTGACCACCACGACCGATGCCGCGGCGCGCAAATACTTCCAATGCGATTTCCATTAACTGTTGCTTACGCTTAATTGGAGAAAGCCTAGTTCTAGGTCTCTTTGCAATTGAGTCCATATCCATTTTCCTTGCCATTTGAGTTGATATTGGGGGTAACCCCCTAATTGATTATTTTAATAGTTGCTTAAAGCAGTGATGAGTGTAATGGTGCATATGCACAAGGTCAACATCTGTAGAACAATTTATATACAGTAATGTCATTATTATTGATAAATTTAGCTATGAACTTTATAAAACTAAGACCTTCTTCCAAGATTTTTTGGCAACAGGATGCGACTTTCAACCCAATGAACGTGGTGATACACTACACGCCGTAAGATTAGGTGATCGTTTGCGTGCGACTTACCTCAACCCACAAATTTAGATTGAGCACAGTATGAAACATACAATAGAAGTCATGATTTCTGAGCAAGAAGTTCAGGAGCGAGTTCGTGAATTAGGCAAACAAATTACAGAGCGTTATCAAGGTAGTGAAGATCTTGTGTTGGTAGGCTTATTGCGTGGCTCATTTGTATTTATGGCAGACTTGGCACGTGCTATCGAACTGACTCACCAAGTTGATTTTATGACTGCGTCAAGCTACGGCAATACGATGGAAAGCTCACGTGACGTTCGTATCTTGAAAGATTTGGATGATGACATCAAAGGTAAAGACATTCTGCTTGTTGAAGACATCATTGACACTGGTAACACACTAAATAAAATCCGTGAGATTCTTTCGCTACGTGAGCCGAAGTCTATCGCTATTTGTACGCTCCTAGATAAGCCATCTCGTCGTGAAGTGAATGTTCCTGTGGATTGGATTGGTTTCGAAATTCCAGATGAATTTGTCGTTGGGGTGGGCATTGATTACGCACAGAAATACCGCCACTTACCATACATCGGTAAAGTTGTACCTCAAGAATAATCATTGAGTTCAGCATTAAAAATATAAAAAAACGCCCATCTAAGATGGGCGTTTTTCGTTCAACTTTTAGATATGACTTAGCGACAAAGGAGCTTGTTGTCTGTATTTAGAATCGTCGAAAGAGCTTTCTGGTAAGACGCTTCTACGGTTTCCTTAGAGTTAGAACGAATGCCTAAGTACTCTAAGCGACCATCTTCAATTCCGTATACCACACCGTGAATTTCAACATCTTGCCCACGCTCCCAAGCGTTTTGCAGGATGGTTGAGTTACCCAAGTTGTACACTTGCTCTGCAACATTAAGCTCGCCTAGTTTATCCGCTCGATCTTGTTGCGGCATTTGATCTAGGTAAGTGCGGTGTTTGAAATAGATATCTCTGATATGTAACAGCCAATTATTAATAAGACCTAGCTTAGGGTTATCAATGGCTGCGTTTACGCCACCACATCCATAGTGTCCACAGACAATGATGTGTTTAACCTTAAGAACGTCTACAGCGTACTGGACGACCGATAGACAGTTGAGATCAGTATGGATAACTTGGTTTGCAACATTCCGATGAACAAAGAGTTCACCTGAGTATAGCCCGGTTAGTCGCTCGGCAGGAACGCGGCTATCAGAGCAGCCAATCCAAAGAAAATCAGGCTTTTGCCCCTCAGCGAGTTTTGCGAAGTATTCAGGTCGATCAGATTTGATCTCTTGAGACCATTTCGAATTGTTTTCAAATAACTGTTTTATTTCCGGCATTTTGCAAACTACTTCCCTTAAAAGACAAAATCGCTGCCGCTGTTTGTGTGCACATGCAAGCGATCAGTGTTGTAACTATACACAATGTTACAATTTCGATCTCGTTAAATATTCGTCAGATAGGACTCATCTGACTAGTTTTCATTAAGAAAAAAGTAAAATCTGGTGAAACTATTTGTGGTGTGAATTTAGCCTTAATCTATTTATGGTTTAAATTTTCGCCTAGCTCGTTAAAGTAGTGATATTTTACTTTTTAAAATTGAATGCAGGGAAAATCAGCAGTGTTCGGTAGTCGTTTTGAAGATATCAATTTCAAAGGGGATGTATTTGGCGGGGTAACCACGGCGATTATCTCTCTCCCTCTGGCGTTAGCGTTTGGTGTTGCATCCGGAGCCGGGGCTGAGGCCGGCCTTTGGGGGGCAATAATGGTCGGTTTGTTTGCCTCGTTATTTGGTGGTTCTAATACGTTAATATCAGAACCGACAGGGCCAATGACGGTAATCATGACCGCAGTATTAACCAGTATGATGGCGAAATACCCAGAAACGGGCATGGCTATGACTTTCACGGTTGTCATGATGGCTGGCGCGTTCCAAATCCTATTGGGGACATTAAAACTGGGTAAATATGTTACCTTGATGCCTTACAGCGTTATTTCCGGGTTTATGTCTGGCATTGGTGTGATTCTTATCATTCTGCAGTTATCGCCTTTGATGGGACATGCTGCGCCTTCAGGGGGAGTACTCGGAACGTTATCTGCTTTGCCGGAGACCATTTCTAACCTTAAGTTCAGTGAGTTGTTTTTGGGACTACTGACTTTGGGGATTCTTTTTTTCTTCCCTAAGCAATATCGTAAATACGTTCCTGCACAGCTCGTGGCATTGGTCGCGGTGACTTTATTGTCTGTGATTCTCTTTGATACAGAAGATATTCGTCGTATCGGTGAAATTCCTGCTGGGTTACCTTCTCTCGTCGCCCCTTATATTGACACAGATATGTTTGTCGAGATGGTCATTGATGCATTAGTGCTCGGCACATTAGGTTGTATTGATACTTTGTTAACGGCGGTTATCGGTGACTCATTAACTCGTAAAGAACACGACTCAGATAAAGAGCTGCGAGGTCAAGGGTTAGCTAACATGATCTCAGGCTTGTTTGGTGCGCTGCCGGGGGCGGGAGCTACTATGGGGACGGTAACGAATATCCAAGTAGGGGCTCGCTCGCCATTATCTGGTGTGATTCGCGCACTAATGTTGGCGTTGGTTGTACTGGTTGCTGGTGGGTTAACAGAGCCAATCCCGATGGCTGTGTTAGCAGGCATTGCGGTGTATGTTGGCTTTAACATCCTAGACTGGAGCTTTATTCAGAGGGCACATAAGGTAAGCTTTTCCGGAATGGCGGTGATGTATGGCGTTATGTTGCTTACAGTATTCGTTGATCTTATCGTTGCGGTGGGTTTAGGCGTCTTTATCTCGAACATTATCATCATCGAGCGTTTGAGCCGAGAGCAGGCGCGACAAGTAAAAGCGATCAGCGACGCGGATGAAGATGATGTGCCGCTGACTGACAGCGAGCGTGGTTTGTTGGATCGTGCGAATGGAAAAGTGCTGTTCTTTTATCTTTCCGGTCCGATGATCTTTAGTGTTTCTAAAGCCATTTCACGTCAGCACTCTAGTATTTCGGACTATGACGTGATGATTCTCGATCTTACGGATGTACCAATGATTGATGTGACCGTCGGTTTGGCGTTAGAGAATGCGATTAAGGATGCTCTCGATGCCAATTGTGCCGTGTATTTATTATGCCCGAATGAGCGAACACGAGAACAGCTAGAGAAATTCCATGTGATTGACCTTGTGCCTGATGAAAATATGTACCAATTCCGTTATGAAGCATTGAATGCGGCGGTGGCACATGTTGAGGCAGACCAGTATCAGCGCATAACGGCGTAATCATTCTGACAGTTAAAAACGCAACAGTGTCCTGTTGCGTTTTTTATGCTCTATTTTGTCTTACTTAGAGATAACCTTTACGAGGTAAGGGTTATATTTCCAACATTATCGAAAGGTTTATTTGTAATCATCGTTATTCAACGATAAACTGATGGACCTCCAGTACGATACCCAAGGCGATTTTGTAGTAAACCGCTGCTAAATATGAGTCGGTATTAGTAATCACAAACAAACGGCAATCAAGACCTTATGTACGCATTAGAAATTGAACAACTGCGCAAGACGTATGCAGGTGGCTTTGAGGCGTTAAAAGGTATAAGTCTCCAAGTGAAAAAGGGTGACTTCTACGCGCTTCTGGGTCCCAATGGTGCAGGAAAATCGACCACGATTGGCATCATTTCCTCCTTAGTGAATAAAACCTCCGGAACGACGAAAGTTTTCGGTTATGACATTGATACCGACCTCGAATTGGCCAAGCAGAATTTAGGCTTGGTGCCACAAGAGTTCAACTTCAACCAGTTTGAAACCGTTGAGCAAATTGTGATGCAGCAAGCTGGCTATTACGGTGTGTCTAAAGTATTAGCCAAAGAAAGAGCAGAAAAATACCTGAAAAAATTGGATTTATGGGAAAAACGCCAAGAGCGTGCTCGTAACCTATCCGGTGGGATGAAGCGTCGTTTAATGATCGCAAGAGCTTTGATGCACGAGCCGCAGTTACTCATTTTAGATGAACCAACGGCTGGAGTGGATATTGAACTACGCCGCTCAATGTGGGGGTTTCTGAAAGAGATCAACCAAGAGCAAGGAATTACGATTATTTTAACGACACACTACCTAGAAGAAGCGGAGATGCTGTGTCGAAATATCGGCATTATTAATCGTGGTGAGCTGATTGAAAATACCACCATGAAGGCGTTACTAGGTAAGCTAAGCGTCGAGACATTTATCTTGGATATTGAGTCAGAAGTCGAGGTGCCTGAGCTTGAAGGTGTTAATCGACAAAGTATTGTTGATGGCTCTTTAGAGATAGAACTAGATAAAAGCCAAGGATTGAATTCGGTATTCAGTCAGTTAACAGAGCATGGCATTAAAGTTCTCTCAATGCGTAACAAAGCCAACCGACTTGAAGAGTTGTTTGTCAGCATTGTAAGAGAGGGGAGTAATTAAATGTACGGTTTATATTGGACGGCATTTCGCAGCTTGCTGAGCAAAGAAGTCACTCGTTTTACACGTATTTGGGTGCAAACCTTAGTGCCGCCAGCCATTACGATGACGTTGTACTTCATCATTTTCGGTAATCTTATTGGCTCTCGAATTGGTGAGATGAGCGGCTTTAGTTACATGGAGTACATTGTTCCAGGTTTGATCATGATGTCGGTGATCACCAACTCATACTCGAATGTTGCGTCTTCATTCTTTAGTGCAAAGCTACAGAAGAATATTGAAGAACTGCTGGTGGCACCGGTACCAAACTATGTGATTATTGCTGGCTATGTGATGGGCGGCGTGACTCGAGGTTTGTTGGTCGGTGCAATTGTTACTTGTGTGTCACTTTTGTTCGTTGATTTGCAAGTGGAGCACTGGGGCATTATTGTCGCGACTGTCTTCATGACGTCGGTTGTATTTGCTCTCGGTGGCTTGATCAATGCGGTTTACGCAAAAACGTTTGACGATATTTCGATCATCCCTACGTTTGTATTGACTCCTTTAACTTACTTGGGAGGAGTCTTTTATTCGATCAGTCTGCTGCCTGAATTTTGGCAAGGCGTTTCTAAGATCAACCCAATCGTCTACATGGTGAATGCGTTTCGCTACGGCTTTTTAGGTGTCTCGGATGTGGGCATTGTCACTTCATTTAGTGTACTTGCAGTATTTGTTGTTGCACTGTATGCCATTGCGCATTACCTAGTAACCAAAGGGATTGGCCTAAGAAGCTAAGCCATTCTCATAAAGCAAAGAGCAGCGATTCATGCTGCTCTTTCGCGTGCATAACAATACATACCCATACAATTTTTCGGTTTTTATCATGGTAGGTTTCAATCATTTGTAATAAATGAGTGATCCTATGAATATTGTCCCGCCGCCGCCTTTCTCCTATCAATTACTTAAGCCCAAATATTGGTCTGTATGGCTGGCATTTGGATCTTTAGCGATTCTTGTTAATGTACTGCCATACGTAGTATTACGAATCTTAGGTAGAAGCATCGGCTGTATTGCGATGCATGTAATGAAGCGCCGACACAAGATCGCTCTGCGTAATCTCCAGCTGTGTTTCCCTGATTTTACGGATTGGCAATGTAAGGACGTAGTACGAAAAAACTTTCAATATACTGGAATGGCGATCATCGAAACCGGTATCGCCTGGTTTTGGCCAGATTGGCGGATACGTCGGATAACCTCTATTGTTGGAAAAGATCGTTTACTCGCTGAGGAAAAGAATGGACGTGGTGTGTTGGTGGTGTGCAGTCACCATTTAAACTTGGAGATAACCGCTCGTATTTTTAGCCAGTTTGCCCAAGGTTATGGCGTTTATCGCCCAAATTCGAATCCAGCTTATGAGTTTATTCAACATCGAGGTCGAACTCGTTTTGGACATCAAATGATTGATCGAAAAGACGTGAAATCAATGCTCAAAGTTCTGAAGAATGGTCATCGACTTTGGTATTTGCCCGACCATGATTATGGCGTTAGCCATTCTGTTTTTGCGCCGTTTTTTGCTGTTGAACAAGCGGCGAGTACCGTCGGGTCTAGTGTTCTCATTGATGCAACAAAGTGCGCGGTTATATCTGGCGTTACAGTGAGTAAAAATCACCAATACACGCTGTACATTGGAAAAGACATTAGCGAGCGTTTCGAGAGACGTAATGCGGTTAAAGCGGCAAGCATCTTGAACCAAGAGCTTGAGAAAATGATAAAACGTGATATTCCAGCGTGGATGTGGCTGCACAAGCGGTTTAAAACTCGCCCTGAAGGGTTAGATTGCGTCTATACGTAGAGTATAAAAAAGGTCGACTAAGAGTCGACCTTTTTACTTTTATGACTCAGAGCTTACTCTGCGCTCTCTGAGTTTGTATTGTTAGATTCAGCTTCTTCCTTCGTTTCGACAACCATATCTACCGTTTGGTTATCGATAAGACGAGCTTTGCCTAGGAACGCAGACATCAGAATGACAGCTTGTGTCGTTTCTGGTGTGATCACTTGTAATGTACGAGCATCACGAATGAAGATCTCATCAGGGTGCAGACCTGCAGCTCGAAGTTGGTCGCTTGCATCTTCGATGATCGATGCGTAGTCATCGCGGCCACCGCGAATGGCACTACTGATCCAACGCATTGTACGAGCAAGTACAGGAGCACGTTGACGCTCGTCCAGCGTAAGCAAGCCATTGCGTGAACTCATTGCTAAACCGTCCATTTCACGTACGGTTGGTACACCGATGATTTCAATGTCCATTGCTAGGTCATCAACCATCTTGCGGATAACAGCAAGTTGTTGGAAGTCCTTCTCGCCGAAGCACGCGACATCCGGTTGTACGATGTTAAACAGCTTATTCACAATCGTCGTCACGCCACGGAAATGACCTGGTCGAGACGCGCCTTCGAGAATTGTTGATAGGCCAGGGACATCGACGAAGGTTTGCTTATCCAGACCTTCTGGGTAGATAACTTCTGGTGTTGGCGTAAATACCACATCGACCCCTTCAGAGGTTAACTTGCTTAAGTCTTCCTCTAGCGTGCGTGGGTAATTATTTAAATCGTCAGCACGATCAAACTGCATCGGATTAACAAAGATGCTTACGACAACGATATCAGCGTATTCGCGTGCTTTACGCACTAAAGTTAAGTGGCCTTCGTGAAGGTTGCCCATGGTAGGGACAAACGCCACTTTACGACCTTCACGTTTAAAGGTTTTAAGGTGTTCACGAACTGCTGAGATTTCCGCAAAAGTTTGCATGCATTTATCCTCTAGGCAATGGTATGAGCGTCGTCTGGGAATACACCGTTGGCTACATCTTCAATGTATTTAGTAACGGCTTTGCGCATATCACCTGTTTCAGCAAGAAAGTTTTTGGAGAATTTCGGCATGTAGTTGGCAGAAATACCAAACATATCATGCATTACGAGAATTTGACCATCTGTTACGTTACCTGCACCAATACCGATAACAGGAACGTCAAGCACTTGCGTAATACGTTCAGCAAGCTCAGCTGGTACGCATTCTAGTAAGACGATTTGAGCGCCTGCTTCTTGCAGCGCTAATGCGTCTTTTACCATGCGGTCTGCTTTTTCTTGATCGCGACCTTGGATTTTGTAACCACCAAAAATATTAACAGCTTGAGGAGTTAAACCAAGATGAGCACAAACTGGAACTGATCGTTCAGTGAGCATTTTCACCGTGTCGACAAGCCAGTCACCACCTTCAATTTTTACCATATTGGCACCAGCACGCATCAGTTTAGCCGCATTTTCGCAAGCTTGCTCTGGGGTGGTGTAGCTCATGAATGGCATGTCTGCCATCAACAAACAATTTGGGCTACCAGCGCGTACGCAACGAGTATGGTAAGCGATATCATCGACCGTTACTGGTAGAGTATCGTTGTGACCTTGCAAAACCATACCTAGAGAATCACCGACAAGAAGTACTGGCATTTCTTGGCTTTCAAACAGTTGGGCAAAGCTCGCATCATAAGCGGTTGAAGTAGCAAATTTACGACCTTCTTGCTTCCACTTGATTAGGTCGTTGATGGTCATTTTTTTCATGGTTTTATCCTTACTAGGAGTTGGCTATGACTGCCAGATACTGAGGCCGTTTCTATCTACTTGTTCCAGTAGTTTAGAGACCTCGGTCCCATCAGGGAGTTGTAAACTTGGTGCAATTTCCGCAAGAGGGTAGAGTACGAATTCACGCTCTTTCATTCCATAATGAGGAACGATCAGCCTCTCGGAATTAATCACCTCATTGCCATAAAGCACAATGTCGAGGTCCAAGGTTCTTGGTCCCCAGCGTTCGTCTTTACGGACACGCCCTTGTTCTTGCTCTATAGCTTGTGTGCAATTGAGCAATTCAATAGGCGTCAAACTGGTGTTAATAGACACAACCGCATTGATGTAATCCGGTTGGTTTTGTGGCCCCATTGGCGTGCTGCTGTATAGCGAAGAAGCTTGAACAAACTCTGATTTAGGCAGCGTTTTTAATGCTTCAATCGCTTGCTTCGCTTGGCTGACAGGATCAGCCAAGTTACTGCCTACCGCAATGTACGCTGTAATCATGATTTGGGCTTACTCTTTTTCTTGCGATAAGTTTTACGGCGGCGCTGGCCTGTTTTCGGTGATTGACCGTCTAAGTCGGCAGCCATTGCTTGACGCATTTCTCGGCCTGCATTTTGAAAAGTTTCCCACCACTTGGCAAGCTTCTGAGTGTCACCACCTTCAATTTCACCGCGCATTTCAAGAAAATCAAAGCCAGCTCTAAATTTATTGAGCTCCATAAGACGGAATGCACGTTTACCGTTACGTCGTGGAAGACGAAGCTGTAACTGCCAAATCTCGCGAATGGTTGCGGTGTGGCGTCTTGGAATGGCAATTGTGCGAACTTGCTCGTCAAGAATGATGTTGCTCGCTTCCATAATGGCGTCGTAATGGCCTAAGTTGCGCTCTTCCATCAGTTCATCGGCTTTCGCACACAGTGGGTACCACAGCATTGCAGCAAACATAAATGCTGGATTGATGCGTTTCCCATCTTCGATGCGCATGTCGGTAGAATCTAGGACAAGATCCAACATCTGCTCAGTATGAGAGGAGTAATCTTCTGTAAAGTGCGCTGCAATCGTCGGGAATAGTTGCTGGAATAGGTTGTACTCACGCAGTAGGTGGTAGGTTTCTAAGCCATGACCGGATTGCAATAATTTGAGTGACTCTTCAAAAAGACGCGCTGACGGAATGTCACCGAGCAACGGTGCCATGTGTTCGATTGGCGCTGCGGTGTCTTCTTCAATATCAAAGTCTAGTTTTACCGCGAAACGAACCGCACGCAGCATGCGCACAGGGTCTTCACGGTAGCGTGTTTCTGGATCACCAATCAGTCGAATTAGGCGATCTTCTAAATCTTCAATACCACGTGCGTAGTCGTGAATCGAGTAATCTGCGATGTTGTAGTACATCGAGTTAATCGTGAAATCACGGCGCTCAGCATCTTCATCGATGGTGCCGTAGACGTTGTCACGCAGCAGCATACCCTCTTTTGATTGCTGAGAAATGCTCTTATTCTTTTGCTCTTGGTGGTGACCACGGAATGTCGCAACCTCAATGATGTCTCGGCCAAACATAATATGAGCCAAGCGGAAGCGGCGACCAATCAAACGGCAGTTACGAAATAGCTGTTTGATCTGTTCCGGCGTTGCGTTGGTCGCAATGTCAAAATCTTTTGGTTTTTGTCCAAGCAGTAAGTCTCGAACCCCGCCACCCACAAGAAAAGCATCGAAACCAGCACCATTTAGGCGGTACAGTACCTTCAGCGCATTATCACTGATCTGCTTACGCGAAATGTTGTGCTCTTCACGAGTTATTACATTGAGAGCGAGCTCTGGAATTGTGGCAGGTTCGCTTGGTGTATAGTCGTTTGTATTCATGTGCATCTGGCAATAACTGGGTTTAATCCAATCTTGCTTTGGTTAGTTTTATACGCCTCTAGGGCCTAATTTGCGGCTAATGATAGCCTACACAATGCCATTTGAGAATCACGGTGTGATCTCGATCTCTGCTGGAAGCTGTTCCAACCGCCAGTTTTCGCAGCCCCAACGAAGAATATCTTCTATGTTGGCCGCCCTTACGGTTTCAGGTATCTCGAAACCTAAAAATGTCATGGCGCGCAATAGAGTAGGTTTTGGTGTATCTATATCAATAGCCGTCGCGTGATTTTGTTTCGACAATTTATTGCCGTTGTTGTCCATCGCCAATGGTAAATGCAAGTAGCTAACTTCAGGCTGACCAAGTATTTGGTACAGGCTAATTTGACGCCCTGTCGGCTCGATTAAGTCTGCACCTCGCACGACTTCTGTGACGCCTTGGTCGATGTCGTCCAATACTACCGCAAGATTATAAGCAAATAATCCATCTCGACGTTTAATAATGAAATCTTCATTAACGAGTTGCTCTGGAATAGTAATGGTTCCCCGCTTTTGGTCGAGGAAATGAGCGACAGGCTTGGTCATTTTTAGGCGAATCGCGCCGTCTTTCAAGTTTTTATCGCGGCAAGTGCCAGGATAAAAACCGCCATGCTCTTTAATTTGCTTACGAGTACATTGGCAATAATAGGCTTCCCCATTTTCGAGCCATTTGTTTATTTGAGCTTGGTAAAGGTCGTGACGTTCGCTCTGGTATACCACTTCTCCATCCCAATGCAGCTGATAGGCCTTGAGTGCCTCCAGGATAAGTTGCGCTGCACCTGGCATTTCTCTTGGTGGGTCTAAGTCCTCAATACGTACTAACCAAGCTCCGTTTTGTGCTTTCGCTTGAAAATAACTGCCAAGAGCGGCAATCAGTGAACCAAAATGCAGTGGACCAGAAGGAGATGGGGCGAATCGACCTACATAGCGTGTCATGCGTGTATCTCGAATTTAGTAAACAAATAGGGTGCGAAGATAGCCAAAACAAAAAGGGAGCCTGAGCTCCCTTCAACAATCATAATGCTGGGTGATTAACCTTGCATTTGCTTCTCTTTGATTTCTGCAAGTGTTTTACAGTCAATACAAAGGTCAGCGGTTGGACGTGCTTCAAGACGGCGAACGCCAATCTCTACGCCACAAGACTCACAGAAGCCAAAATCGTCTTCTTTGATTTTATCCAAAGTCTTTTCAATCTTCTTGATCAAACGGCGTTCGCGGTCACGGTTACGCAGTTCTAGGCTGAACTCTTCCTCTTGAGAGGCGCGGTCAACTGGATCTGGGAAGTTTGCTGCTTCGTCCTGCATGTGGTGAACAGTACGATCCACTTCAGCTCTTAGCTGGTCGCGCCAAGCTGTTAAGATTTTCGTAAAGTGTTCAACCTGCTCTGGTGACATGTACTCTTCACCAGGTTTTTCCTGATATGGCTCCACGCCGGCAATGGCTAGGATGCCTATCGTTTTCTTCTTTGATTCTGGCATACAGCATCTCCTACTTACACCTAGTCAACTGCTACGCAGTCAATTTAAGGCGGGTATCTATAGCAAAAAGAGGCGGTGCAAGCAAATACTGAATCGCAAAGTTATCGTCAATGTGAAGACGACATCATTTTTTCTCTTAATTGATAAAATCAATAGCGGAAATCAGCTTCATTCCAGTATCGCTCAGTTCAGCTTTGTAGCAGAGAACTTCCACTCCAGCGTCTTGTGCTTGTTTGAGTAATAGTGAATATTTCGCGTCTATATGGTGCGCCGCGGATACTTTTTCAATACCTGAATGTAAAACAGTGAATAAAAGTATGGCTCTACTTCCATTTTGTGCCATTTCTGTGAGCTCTCTCAGGTGTTTTTGTCCCCGAGTCGTGACCGCATCTGGGAAGTATCCTTGTCCAGTAGAGTCGGTCTCATCAAGAAGAGTGACGCTTTTCACTTCTATATAGCACTTTGGCTTGTCGTCTGCGCTGAGCAAGATATCAATTCGGCTATTTTCATTGCCGTATTTCACCTCAGTTTGAAGTGTGTCATAACCATAAAGCTCTGAAATGACATTATTTTCAATAGCCTCTACGGCTAATTGATTGGCGCGCGCGGTGTTGATACAAATACGGTGGCCTTGTTCGGTCTCACTCAACTCCCAACTATTGGGGTATTTTCGTTTCGGGTTGTCGGAAGTAGAAAACCAAACTTTGTTTCCGGGCGTTGCACAACCCGTCATTGCACCTGTATTTGCGCAGTGGATTGTACGGATTTCACCAGTATCGAGCTCGATATCGGCAAGAAAGCGTTTATAACGTTTGAGTAGAGTGGCGGACTCTAAAGCGGGTGTGAAATGCATTTGCTTATTTAGACAAAAAATTTTTTATGTACAATGTTGCCACCATTACACCATAAGGTATTTCCTTTGTCACAATTGCCGATTGAAGCCGTGATGCCTGAGTTGCTGACGGCGGTCAAAAATCAACATCAAGTGATCTTAAAAGCGGCGCCTGGTGCCGGTAAGTCGACTTACTTCCCTTTGCAGTTACTCTTAAATCATTCGGTTGCTGGAAAAATCATCATGCTTGAGCCAAGACGACTCGCGGCGCGTAACATTGCCCGTTATCTTGCTGAGCAATTGGGAGAGCAAGTAGGTCAACGCGTGGGTTATCGAGTCCGTAGTGAGGCAAAGGTAAGTTCTGCAACGCAGCTGGAGATCGTGACCGAAGGGATCATGACTCGGATGATTCAAACGGACCCGGAGTTGGATGGGGTTGATCTACTGATCTTTGATGAGTTTCATGAACGCAGCATTCATGCCGATACCGCTTTGGCATTCAGTTTAGAAGTTCAAGAGGCATTGCGAGACGATCTCAAGCTGGTGGTAATGTCGGCAACGCTTGACCAACAAGCATTACAATCGCTGTTGCCAGAAGCCAGTTACATTGAATCTGAAGGGCGCAGCTTTGATGTGGCAATGCGTTACCAGCCGTTAGGTGTGAACGAGCATTTACCTACGAGTATGGCAAAAACAATAGAAAGTCTTATGAACAAAGAGTCCGGATCTTTGTTGGCTTTCCTGCCGGGTGTTGGTGCCATAAAACAAGTTGAAGAGCGGTTGTCTCATTTAGCGGATGATATCGACGTATGCCCACTTTATGCTCAACTGAGCTTTGCAGATCAACAAAAAGCGATTACGCCAGCAGAACAAGGTAAGCGTAAAGTCGTTCTAGCGACCAACATTGCAGAAACTTCACTAACGATTGAAGGCATTCGCCTCGTCGTTGATTCTGGGTTAGAGCGTATTGCCCGCTTTGATTTGAAAAACGGTTTAACACGCTTAGAGCAAACACGCATTGCACAGTCTTCAGCGATTCAGCGTGCAGGACGAGCGGGACGAATAGAAGAGGGCATTTGTGTTCGTCTTTATTCTGAAAGCCAGTTCAAGCAGCAACCGCTGGTTCCCCAACCCGAAATTTTGCATTCCGATTTAGCTAGTTTAGTTATGGAGCTTGCCTTTTGGGGAGCGAGTGATATCCACGATCTAAAGTGGCTTGATGTTCCCGCTAATGCGTCATTGGAACAAGCGAAGCAGCTATTGGTGTCATTGGGACTACTGACGGAAAAAGGGCAATTAACGTCCGAAGGAAAACAGGCGCATGAACTAGGCGTTGAGCCTCGTGCGGCTGCGATGCTAATTAAAGCGCAATCTTACAGTGATAAGATGTTAAATGCTGCTTTGGCGGCGGTCGCACTGATTGAAGAGCCAGAGAGGAGTGTTACCAATATCGCTCATAGCTTGCATCGTTGGCTTGTTGGTACTCATCCAAAAAAGTCGATGTTGTTCAAGCGTGCTCAATCTCTAGCGTACAAATTGGATACGGTATTTGACCTGAAAGGCGTGGATGAAGATGCATTACCGCTGGTGTTAAGTTTGGCATTTCCAGATCGCATTGCACAGCAGCGCACAAATCAATTTGGGCGATTTACTTTGGCTAATGGTCATGGTGCAGAATGTCGTCAGGAAGACATGCTAGGTGGCTGTGAGTATTTGGTTGCCGTTGACTTAATGCGTTCTCATTCTAATTCAAGTCAAATTCATTCGGCATGTGAATTGGATGTCAATATATTGCGAACGACCTTTGATACGCTATTTTCGTCTGAAGAAGTAGTGGACTGGGATGAAAAAAGAGGCCGTCTAATAGCTGAGCGACAAACAAAACTCGGTCTGCTGGTCGTTGAACGCGAGCCGTTGCCAAGCCCGGGCAAAGAAAAAATGACACAAGCTTTACTCACGTATGTCCGCCGCCAGGGCTTACAGAGTCTAAACTGGACACCGGCAGCGGAGAGCTTGTTGGCTCGGATTCGTTGTGCGGTGGAATGGTTACCTGAGCAGTCATGGCCAGTGTTTGATGAAGCCAGTTTGCTGGATTCATTAGAGGAGTGGTTAGAACCATACATGACGTCTGTCAGCTCGGTTAAAGACCTGAGCAAGATAAACTTGGTCGAAGCGCTTAATGCTCTATTAGGTTGGCCACTCAATCAACAACTGGATGAATGGTTACCTGAGCATTACCAACTACCCACAGGTTCAAAGAAGCGTATCCGTTACCAATATGGCCACGAGCCGATATTATCGGTGCGTATGCAAGAAGTATTTGGGGAGAGTGGTTCCCCAACGGTAGCTCTTGGCCGCAAGCGTTTGGTGCTTGAACTGCTTTCACCGGCACAACGTCCATTGCAAGTAACGTCGGACTTGGCGGCTTTCTGGAACGGAAGCTACAAAGACGTTCAAAAAGAGATGAAAGGGCGCTACCCAAAACACGTTTGGCCAGATGATCCTGCCAATCATGTAGCAACAACGAAAACAAAAAGACAATTGAATAATGACTGACAGCAAGAAGCCTAGCGCGAAAAAAGCGCCAGCGAAGAAAAGTACAACCAATAAAGGAACCGCAAAACAGACTCGACGTACGCCGAGTAAAAAGCCGACTAACGAGAAACGTTCGTGGTTGAAAGTTCTGTGGTCGTTTAGCTGGAAAGCTGGCGTTGCACTTGCCGCTGTTTTGCTGTTTGTTGGGATTTACTTAGATAGTGTGGTGAAAGAACGCTTTGAAGGTCAGCTGTTTGAGCTGCCAACGGTGGTTTATGCCCGTATCTTGAATCTAAGCCCTGGTGAGAATATCACCATCCAAGAACTGCGCAACGAGCTAGATGTGTTGAATTACCGTAAAGTGAGTCAACCTCGTTACCCAGGCGAATATTCCTCTTCTTCCACTCGGATTGAATTGATTCGTCGTCCATTCGAGTTTGCCGATGGTCCCGAGCCGGATCGTCACATTATGCTGCATTTCTCTGATTCCGGCTTGCAACGTATTCAGTCTTTAGAATCTCGAGGAGACCTTGGTTACTTGCGCTTAGAACCGAAGATGTTGGGCATGCTGGAGAAAGACCGTGATGAACAGCGCCTTTTCTTACGTCGTGATCAGTTCCCTGAAATTTTGGTGGATGCACTGCTTGCGACCGAAGACCGGGATTTTTATCAACATGACGGGGTGTCACCGCTCGCGATTGCACGTGCATTGGTTGCGAACATTAAGGCGGGTCGTACTGTTCAAGGTGGTAGTACGCTGACTCAGCAATTGGCAAAAAACCTGTTTTTGACTCGTGATAAAACACTGTGGCGTAAAGTTCGAGAAGCGTATATCGCGCTAATTTTGGATTACCGTTACAGCAAAGATCGTATCTTAGAAGCCTACCTAAACGAAGTGTACCTAGGTCAAAGTGGAGGTGAAGCGATCCACGGGTTTGGCTTGGCGTCGCGTTACTATTTTGGGCAGCCAATTCAGGAGTTGCGAATCGATCAGCTGGCGATGTTAGTTGGGATGGTAAAAGGACCGTCTTACTACAACCCAATTCGTTACCCTGAGAGAACGAAAGAGCGTCGCGATCTCGTTCTGCGCCTGTTAATGCAGCAAAACATGTTGACTTCAGAGCAGTATGAACAAGCTGTAAGTCGTCCACTCGATACGCAAAGCAAGCCACGTATTGCGAGCCGTCAGCCAGCTTATTTCCAACAATTGAGTATTGAATTAAAAGAAAAAGTTGGGGAGCGATTTAAGGCAGAGACCGGACTGCGCGTATTTACGTCTCTGGACCCAGTATCGCAAAGCAAAATGGAACAAGCTATCGCGAAAAAGATCCCAGAACTAGCTAAACGGGGTGGTAAAGAGTTAGAAGCCGCTGCTGTGGCCGTTGATCGCCATAGTGGTGAAATCCGTGCGATGGTTGGTGGTAAACGTGTCGGTTATGAAGGCTTTAACCGAGCGCTCAATGCCAGTCGTCCAATTGGTTCTTTAGTGAAACCAGCGATTTACTTAACGGCTCTAGAACAACCGGATAAATACAACCTAGGCACGACGCTACACGACACGCCGTTAAGTCTGAAGAGCAGTAAAGGTAACGTGTGGACGCCGCGCAACTACGATAGAAAATATCGTGGTGATGTGCCACTTTACATTGCTTTAGCGAAATCACTTAACGTACCAACCGTGCGCTTAGGTATGGCACTTGGCATTCCTGAAGTGTCCAATACTTTAGAGCGTTTGGGCGTGAACAAAGACGAAATTCGCCCAGTGCCTTCGATGTTTTTGGGTTCGTTTTCTTTGACGCCATTCGAAGTTGCACAGATGTATCAGACTCTGACGAATTCAGGTAAGCGTGCAAAACTGACCGCTCTGCGCTCAGTCATGGATATGGAAGGTAATGTGCTGTATCAATCCTTGCCTCGTTCATCAAGAGCCGTGGATGAACAAGCTGCATGGCTAACGACCTACGCGATGAAACAAGGGGTTGCTCAAGGCACTGGCCGCTTCTTACAAAGCCAGTTTGGTTGGGCTGCATTGGCAGGAAAAACGGGTACCAGTAATGACAACCGCGATAGTTGGTTTGTCGGTGTTGATGGTCGTGAGGTGACGACAATTTGGCTAGGCCGCGACGATAATAAACCCGTGAATCTAACGGGGTCGAGTGGTGCATTACGAGTGTACGCAGAGTACTTGAAGCAGCGTATTCCTGAGCGCTTAGAGCTCCCATGGCCAAGAGAAATCACCACATTAGGGTTCAAGCCTACATCTGATGGAGGTTTAGAAATGAACTGCCGTAGTGATTACAAACTGCCGGTTTGGGATAAAACCGGTCAGATAAAGCAACAGTGTGAGAAGAAATCAAACTGGTTAAATAGCATATTTGATTGGTAGCATCGCCAAATCAACAACATTAGCTTGTTTATCTGATTAATTCTTAGTACATATTAGGGCGTGTTAGTACAGTACTGCTAGCACGCCCTACTTGATCAGATATTCAATAAAGGAAGAAGTGAATGTTCAAAAAGCTGTTATCAAGCCCATCGGTTCGCAACTTTGCGCTTTGGGTTAGTACCTTTTTGATGATCACTCCTTCTGTTTCCCTCGCAAACTCTCTAACAAAAACGGATGACTTGGAACCTCGACCAAAGGTGGCGGTTGTGCTCGCTGGTGGAGGAGCGAAAGGGGCGGCACACATTGGGGTTTTAAAAGCATTGGAAGAAATGCAGATCCCTGTCGATATTGTGACCGGTACCAGTATGGGCGCCTATGTGGGTGGGCTTTATGCCACGGGTATGAGTGCTGATGAAATCGAGAGTTTTATCTACACCGTCGATTGGGGCAGCGGTTATCGAGATCGTGTTGACCGTAGCCAACGTCGAGTTCGTGACAAAGAGTATGAAGACCGCTATCAAATTAATACCGATCTCGGCTTAAGGTTCGGTGAGGTACGAGCACCAACGGGTGTGGTGCAAGGCCAGAACATGTTGCGAGTATTGCGTGAGACTACAGGGAACTTAGGGCGATTCGATTCTTTTGATGATCTTGCCATTCCTTATCGTTCTGTTGCGACTGATATTCTTGCCCTAGAAGAAGTCGTACTGGGCAATGGTTACCTTGTGGACGCCATGATGGCTAGCATGTCTGTACCAGGAGCGCTTCCTCCCTATAAGCTCAATGGCCATATGCTTGTTGATGGCGGCGTCGTCAATAACATGCCTGTCGATGTGGCTCGCGCCATGGGGGCTGATGTCGTTATTGCCGTCGATATTAGCACCGACTACAAAACCGAAGATGAATTTACGGGGCTGTTTACTGTCGCGGACCAACTCTCTAACTATCTCGTTCGTCGTAGTACACAACAGCAAGTGGACGAGCTTGAACCTCAAGATATCTATATTCGTCCCAATGTGGGCACCATGGAAACCGTCGAGTTCGACAAAATGCCTTGGGCTTTTCAAGCTGGGTACGATATTACCAAGCAATTAAAAGACAAGCTGAAAGAGTTACGCTTGTCCAACGCGGACTATCAAAAATACATCGACCGCAAACAAGAAGTTCGTAAAACTCTGATTTATGGCGATCAGCGTGTGGTTGATGACATTGTGATTGTAAATAACACGCACTACAGCGATGTGTTGTTGACGAATCGTATTGAATTAGAAACCGGACGTCGTATTTCAACGGCCGAAATTGAGAAAGCCGTTGAAAACCTCTACGCGTTAGATCGGTTCGAGCTCATCACTTATCACTTTGAAGAGGTTGATGGTGAGACATTGTTGGTTTTTGATGTTAACGAGAAGTCGTGGGGGCCTAATTATCTCAACTTCCGATTTTTTCTTGAAGATGACTTCGATACAGATAGCCAGTACGGCATAGGGATATCAACCAACTTTACCAACTTGAACTCTCATGGCGCGGAGTTGGCGTTCAACGTAGAAATGGGCACGGATAAGCTGATTGAAGCTGAGTTGTATTCCCCTGTTTTATCTAGCCAAGAACTTTTTGTATCGGGGCGTATTTCCTATGGCAGTGAGAGCCGAAACTTACCTTTAACAGAGCCTCAAGCACCAGATTTAGAGTCAGTAAATGACTTTTTTCCGGTCACTTACGATGATTTTACAACAGAGGTAGCGATAGGTATCCAACCCACATTGTGGCAAGAACTTCGATTTGGCGCTCGCTACTCAACCGGAGATATTGAGCTTTCTACTTTGGCTTCTGCTGGTAAATTGGATTTTGAACGTCGTGGCCTGTTTGCCAATTATCGCCTAGATACACTCGATGATTTCGCATTTCCGACTCGTGGGCTTTTAGTCGATCTCGAATATTTAGTGTCTCATGATCAAAGTCCTCAGGGCGTTAGCCTTTTAGAAACTGACAAAATTATTGAAGATACCGTTTATGAAATCTCTGCACGATTTAAAGGTGCAGTGAGTCATCAGCGTCATACTTTAGTCGGACATGCTGAATATAGTTTTGTAGAGAGTAAAAACTCATCTTTACCGCTTGATCCCAGAGAGTTGGGCGGCTTTTTAAGTCTATCTGGAATCCCAAGAAATAGCCTGATCGGACAGAACTTATTTTTCAGCAGTTTGGTGTACCGATATAAGTGGTTTGATAATGATTTCGGATTGTTTGAAGCTCCAGTCTACCTGGGCGCATCGGTCGAATATGGCGGTGTTTGGTCTGATAATGATCTGAAACTAAACGAAGCGCCGCTTTACAATGCTGGCTCCATCTTCTTTGGTGTTGACTCACCAATAGGACCAATAATGTTGGCATACGGTCGTACCGAGCAAGATTTGGATGCTGTGTATTTGATCGTAGGAACATCGTTTAATTAATCGGGTATGAGAAAGCAAAAACTTGGCATATTTGGTCAAAATTAGCAGAACTTTAGTCGTAAGTTGCTATGTTGGTCAAAATGATAAGATTTTAATTTAAGGTTAAATTTGCTATTATTTTGCCCACAGTTTGGCCTCTACGGCGCTGTTTCTCAATCATAATTGAATGAAAACAAGGGCAATGGAGAGCCAAGTTTCCAAGGATGTTCACTCCTTTACTTTAACAATAGTAATAATAGAGGAGGAACCGCAATGAGAGGAAAAAGTCGTGCTTGAAGCCTACCGTAAACACGTCGAAGAGCGTGCTGCTGAAGGAGTTGTTCCTAAACCGCTAGACGCAGAACAAGTTGCTGGACTTGTAGAACTTCTGAAAAATCCCCCGCAAGGTGAAGAAGAAGTCATTCTTGACCTACTTGAAAACCGTATCCCTCCAGGTGTTGATGAAGCTGCTTATGTAAAAGCGGGTTTCCTAACAGCAGTAGCAAAAGGTGAAGTTAAATCACCATTAGTGAGTCGTGAAAAAGCGGCTGAACTGCTAGGCACTATGCAAGGTGGTTACAACATCGAACCGCTAGTTGAGCTATTGGATGATGAAGCACTGGCAGAGATCGCAGTAAAAGCGCTGTCTCATACGCTGCTGATGTTTGATGCTTTCTATGACGTAGAAGAGAAAGCGAAAGCAGGCAATGCGCATGCACAGAAAGTACTTCAATCATGGGCTGATGCTGAGTGGTTCCTTTCTAAGCCTAAGCTTGAAGAAAAAGTCACTCTAACCGTATTTAAAGTAACAGGTGAAACGAACACGGATGACCTTTCACCTGCACCTGACGCTTGGTCTCGCCCTGATATTCCAGTACACGCACTGGCGATGCTTAAAAACGAGCGTGAAGGAATAAACCCTGATCAACCGGGTACTATTGGCCCGATCAAGCAAATTGAAGAGTTAAAAGACAAAGGTCATCAATTGGTTTACGTTGGTGATGTTGTTGGTACTGGCTCTTCACGTAAATCGGCAACCAACTCAGTGCTTTGGTTTATGGGTGATGATATCCCTTACGTTCCAAACAAACGAGCTGGTGGGTATGTGCTTGGTGGCAAAATTGCCCCTATCTTCTTTAACACAATGGAAGATGCTGGCGCACTACCAATTGAAGTTGACGTAACTAAGCTCAACATGGGCGATGTTATCGATGTTTACCCATATGAAGGTAAAGTTTGCAACCACGAAACTGGTGAGGTTCTAGCTGAGTTCTCGCTAAAAACAGAAGTACTGATTGATGAAGTTCGTGCTGGTGGTCGTATCCCATTGATCATCGGTCGTGGTTTGACAGACAAAGCGCGCCAGTCTCTAGGTCTTGAGCCTTCGGACGTATTCCGTAAACCTGGTGAAATCGCAGATTCTGGCAAGGGTTACACGCTTGCACAGAAAATGGTTGGTAAAGCGTGTGGCGTAGAAGGCATTCGCCCTGGTACCTACTGTGAGCCGAAAATGACGACAGTAGGTTCGCAAGATACTACTGGCCCTATGACTCGTGATGAACTTAAAGACTTGGCGTGTCTCGGCTTCTCTGCTGATCTTGTCATGCAGTCTTTCTGTCACACATCGGCTTATCCAAAACCAGTAGACGTTAACACTCACCATACACTTCCGGACTTTATTATGAACCGCGGTGGTGTATCTCTTCGTCCTGGTGACGGTATTATCCACTCATGGCTGAACCGTATGCTACTGCCGGATACTGTTGGTACGGGTGGTGACTCACATACTCGTTTCCCTCTGGGTATTTCATTCCCAGCTGGCTCGGGCTTGGTTGCCTTTGCAGCTGCGACAGGCGTTATGCCGCTAGACATGCCAGAGTCAATCTTGGTTCGTTTTAAAGGTGAAATGCAACCGGGTATTACACTGCGTGATCTTGTTCATGCCATCCCTTACTACGCGATTCAGCAAGGGCTACTAACGGTAGAAAAAGCGGGCAAGATCAACGAATTTTCTGGCCGTATCCTTGAGATTGAAGGCTTAGAAACGCTAACGGTTGAGCAAGCATTTGAGCTTTCTGATGCATCTGCAGAGCGTTCTGCGGCAGGTTGTACTGTGAAATTGTCTCAAGAGTCGATCGAAGAGTACTTAAACTCTAACATCGTGATGCTGAAGTGGATGATCTCTGAAGGCTACGGTGATCGCCGTACTATCGAGCGCCGCATTACTGCAATGCAAGAGTGGCTAGCAAACCCTGAGCTGATGCAAGCAGATAAAGACGCTGAATACGCACATGTGATTGAAATCGATATGGCTGAAATCAATGAGCCAGTACTATGTGCACCGAATGACCCAGATGACGCTCGTTTGTTGTCTGAAGTACAAGGCACAGCGATTGATGAAGTGTTCATCGGCTCTTGTATGACGAACATCGGTCACTTCCGCGCAGCAGGTAAATTGCTTGATAAGTTCAATGGCCAGTTAGCAACGCGCCTTTGGGTAGCGCCACCAACAAAGATGGATAAAGACCAACTGATTGAAGAAGGCTACTACGGTATCTTCGGACGTGCAGGGGTGCGTATTGAAACGCCAGGGTGTTCACTTTGTATGGGTAACCAAGCGCGTGTTGCAGATAAATCAACAGTAATGTCGACTTCAACGCGTAACTTCCCGAACCGTCTGGGTACTGGTGCGAATGTTTACCTGTCGTCAGCTGAGCTAGCTGCAGTAGGTGCAATTCTAGGTAAGATTCCAACCAAAGAAGAATACCTAGAATACGCGAAGCAAATCGACGCTACGGCAACGGATACATACCGCTACTTGAACTTCCATAAAATGGATCAATACACCAAGAAAGCGGACGAAGTGATCTTCCAAGAACCGGCATAATCAGAAATGCACAATTCGAAAGCACCTCATATGAGGTGCTTTTTTTATGGGAGCAATTCGCTATACTCGCACCAAATTGATACGAAATAGGCAATCTCGGTGGAATTTGAATTCATTCGTAACACGTTGATGGGCGAGTACTACGTAAAATGTAGCATGGGACATGAGATTGTAGGGCGCTGGTTGCAAGAAGAAATTGGCAAAGATCCGATGAAGATTGCACAGGTTGAAAAGCTAATTGAGCGGTCATTTTCAGCGCCTTCTCAGGAGCATAACCTAACAGGCACGGAAATTAGCTTGATGATTCAGGGCGACGAAGTTCTTGTACAAGAAAACGCATTAGCCCATGAATATGATGTCGAGATGGAAAGTGAGTTCGACTTCTACAATGCAGAAAGTACAGCAAGTTGTGGGATAGAGGATTTCATGGCACTTATCGAACAGTGGAAAGACTTTTTGAACATTTAATGCACAGTTTTGGGTAACTTCTCTGCCGTTGCTTTAAATTTGTGAAAAGGGCGCACCGATATGGTGCGCCCTTTTTGTTTATAGATATGTAAATTGAGGTTAGTTTTTATTATTCAATAACTTAAAAACTTGGCACGTAGATTGGATTATAAGAAGTGTTTCAGGATGAAAGCTTCGGAGATAACTCAATGAAAATAATCAATGCCATTATTAAGCCGTTTAAATTAGACGATGTACGAGAAGCATTGGCTGATGTCGGTATCGAAGGGATGACAGTATCAGAAGTTAAAGGGTTCGGTCGTCAAAAAGGTCACACGGAATTGTATCGCGGTGCAGAGTATCAAGTCGATTTTCTACCAAAGGTGAAAATTGAAATCGCGACTCACGCAGACAATGTAGATCGCGTTGTTGAAGCAATTACAAAAGCTGCGCAAACCGGAAAAATCGGCGACGGTAAAATTTTTGTTTACGATCTGAACCAAGCGGTGCGTATCCGAACTGGCGAAATGGACGCAGAAGCACTTTAAGAATTCAAAGGATTGGAGATACTTATTATGGAATTAACAACAACAGTAACCGAGTTACGTTACGCACTTGACACCTTTTTCTTCCTCATTTCCGGTGCGTTGGTAATGTGGATGGCAGCAGGTTTTGCGATGCTAGAGGCTGGCCTTGTGCGCTCTAAAAACACAACAGAAATTCTTACGAAGAACATCTGTTTGTACGCCATCGCATGTACGATGTTTCTGATTGTCGGTTATAACATCATGTATGTCGATAATGGAGAAGGAGGCTGGTTACCTTCATTTGGTACGCTAATTGGTACTCAAGGTGAAGGGGCCGACCACTCTTTAGAGTCTGACTTCTTCTTCCAAGTTGTCTTCGTTGCAACTGCCATGTCCGTCGTTTCTGGTGCGGTAGCTGAGCGCATGAAGCTTTGGTCTTTCTTGATTTTCTCTGCGATTTTAACTGCGTTTATCTATCCAATGGAAGGTTACTGGACATGGGGTGGAGGCTTCCTAGCAGAAGCTGGATTTAGTGACTTTGCGGGTTCTGGTATCGTACATATGGCAGGTGCTTCTGCTGCTCTTGCTGGTGTGTTACTGCTTGGCGCGCGTAAGGGTAAGTACGGTAAAAATGGTGAAATCTATCCGATTCCAGGTTCTAACATGCCTTTGGCAACGTTGGGTACTTTTATCCTTTGGTTTGGCTGGTTTGGATTTAACGGTGGCTCTCAGTTGATGGTTTCAGATTTTGAGAATGCTACAGCGGTAGGTCAGATCTTTCTAAACACTAACGCAGCAGCGGCTGCCGGTGCAATTGCGGCGCTATTCGTTTGTAAAACTACTTGGGGTAAAGCCGATTTAACGATGATTCTCAATGGCGCGCTAGCTGGCTTGGTTGCCATCACTGCAGACCCTCTATCGCCATCACCACTGTACGCGGTTGCGATTGGTGCGGTGTCGGGTGCACTAGTAGTATTCAGTATCATTGCTCTAGATAAACTTAAAATTGACGATCCAGTAGGTGCTATCTCAGTTCACGGTGTGTGTGGTTTCTTCGGCCTAATGGTAGTGCCACTGAGCAACGGTGATGCAACGTTTGGTGCACAGCTTTTAGGTGCCGTAGTTATCTTTGCTTGGGTATTTGGTGCCAGCCTAGTTGTGTGGGCAATCTTGAAAGCAACCGTTGGGATTCGCGTTACAGAAGATGAAGAAATGGAAGGTATGGACATGCATGATTGTGGTGTTGGTGCTTACCCAGAGTTTGTTACGGTGAAATAATCATTAGCTTGTAATAAATGGTTACACACTTAACACAATAAAACCTGCTCCGATGAGCAGGTTTTTTAATATTCGTCATTGTCTTCTTATTGAACATACATATAATAACGCAACTGATAAACGTTATCATTAGCATGGTAAAGGATTAAACAATGAAAAAACTGCTAACTCTTTCAGCACTAACTTGCGCTACTCTAGCTCCAACAGCAATGGCTGCTGAAGAAGTGAACGTCTACTCTTACCGTCAACCTTTCCTAGTTGAACCTATGTTCAATGAGTTCACTAAAGAAACTGGCATCAAAGTAAACGTAAAATTTGCTAAAAAAGGCTTAGCAGAAAAGCTAGCTCAAGAAGGTGAGTACAGCCCTGCTGACGTTATTCTTACGACAGACATCAGCCGTCTAGCTGAACTGGCAAACAAAGGTTTAGTTCAGAAAGTCGATAGCAAAATCATTGAAGAAAACGTACCTGCTCAATACCAAGATAAAGAGAATGAGTGGTTTGCTCTAACTCTACGTTCTCGTAGCGTTTATTCATCACGTGATCGCGTAGGTAAACTAGGCGCAGATTTCAACTACGCAGACTTAGCTAAGCCAGAGTTCAAAGGTAAAATTTGTACTCGTAGCGGTAAGCACCCGTACAACGTTTCTCTAGTTTCAGCAATGATTGCTCACAATGGCGAAGCAGAAACCAAAGAGTGGTTGGAAGGCGTGAAAGCAAACCTTGCTCGCAAACCACAAGGCAACGACCGTGCACAAGTTAAAGCGATCAAAGAAGGCCTATGTGATGTTTCTCTGGGTAACAGCTACTACCTAGGTAAAATGGTTAACGACAAAGAGCAAAAGGCTTGGGCTGATGCAGTTTACATCAACTTCCCTAACCAAGAGACTACAGGCACTCACGTGAATATCTCTGGTATGGCGATGGCGAAGTACTCTCCAAACAAAGACAATGCTGTGAAGCTAATGGAATTCCTAACGGGTGACAAAGCGCAGCAAATGTACGCAGAAGTTAACTATGAGTACCCAGTTAAAGAAGGCGTGAAGCGTTCTGAGCTTGTGGAATCTTGGGGTGACTTTAAAGCAGACAAGCTTTCTCTAGACGATATTGCAGCCAACCACGAAGCGGCAATTAAGCTATTAGACGAAGTGAAATTTGACCTTTAATTCCTTGTGGGGGTATAACAGTACCCCCATTTGATTAAAGGATATGAGATGTATTTGCAACAGCATTTGTATTTCATACAGCCTTGCAGTAATTAGGCGATGAAAGATAAACACTCTTTATGGAAAACCAGTAGTGGGGTAATAACTCTGCTACTGGTTTTGCCGATCTTAGCGATCTTCTACACCGCGATTGGTGAAACGGATGATTTGTTTGCTCATTTAATGGCAACGGTCATGCCGACTTATATTTTTAACACGGTTGCGCTAACTGTTGGCGTAATGGTGCTGTCCTTAATTCTTGGTATTCCAAGCGCTTGGATAATGGCCATGTGTAAACTGCCGACCGAAAAATGGTTGCAGTGGGCATTGGTACTACCTCTTGCAATGCCAGGTTATATCATTGGTTATATTTTTACTGATTGGTTTGATTTTGCAGGCCCGATTCAGATCTTTTTGCGTGATGTAACCGGATGGGGACCTGGCGAGTATTGGTTCCCTGACATTCGTACGTTGCCTGGTGCGACCTTTGTGTTGGCTTTGGTGTTGTATCCTTACGTGTATTTATTGTGCCGGGCTGCGTTTATGGAGCAAAATGTCTCTTTATTGCAAAGCGCGCGTTTGCTCAAGTGCTCTCCATGGGAAAGCTTTTGGCGCATCTCGATGCCGTTAGTAAGACCCTCTATCGCAGTGGGTTTATCATTGGTCGCAATGGAGACCATTGGCGACTTTGGTACGGTAAGTTACTTCGCGGTGAATACGTTAACCACAGCGGTCTACGATACTTGGTTGGGGTACTCTAATCTTAATGCGGCAGCCAAGATTTCTGCCATGATGCTCGTCATTGTAGTACTGCTTCTTAGTGCAGAACGATACAGCCGCCGTAAACAAAAGCTTTTTCAAAGCCAATTTAACAGTCACGAAGATTTTCGTTACGAGTTGACGGGCTGGAAAAAGTGGACCGCACTAGTTTGGTGCTGGGGCTTGGTTTCGGTCGCGTTTATTTTGCCGCTACTACAGCTGATTGATTATGCGATCACTTATTTTGCACAGAGTTGGACCTCAGAGTTTCGTGAATACGCATGGAATAGCTTAGTTGTGTCTGTTATTGCTGCGATTATTGGTGTTGCTGTCGCACTGATCGTTAACTTTACCCATCGAGTCAATGGTAAACGAGAAAGCTTGGCATTTATGCGTCTTTCTTCTATGGGCTATGCAGTACCAGGAACGGTACTAGCCATCGGTGTGATGGTCGCTGTGCTGTTTATGGATCATCGTGTCAACGACGTTGCTAAAGCCATGGAGTGGGGAAGGCCGGGACTTATCTTTTCTGGTTCCATGTTCGCACTAGTATTTGCCATGGTTGTGCGCTTTTCCGCGGTAGCGATTGGTAGTATCGAAAGTAATTTAAATAAAATTTCTCCGTCGTTAGATATGGCATCGCGCACTATGGGTTGTAAGCCCAATGCCATGCTGTGGCGCGTGCTCTTTCCGCTGGTTAAGCGCGGTGCACTGATTGCGGCTTTATTAGTGTTTATCGAGTCAATGAAAGAGCTCAATGCGGCTTTGTTACTTCGTCCGTTTAACTTTGAAACACTAGCCACATACGTTTATAACTTCGCCTCGGATGAGCATTTAGAATTGGCCGCTTTGCCAGCGGTTCTGTTGGTTCTTGTTGGGTTGATCCCGCTTGTTGTTGTTAACCGTTCACTGGAGCAAAATCACTGATGAGCTGTGCATTATCAATTAAAAACCTAACGTGCCAATATGACGATCAAACCGTACTCGAATCATTGTCTCTTGAGGTAGAACAAGGGCAGATTGTCTGTTTGCTAGGAGCTAGTGGCTGTGGGAAAACAACACTATTAAAGGCCGTTGCGGGATTATTGCCGTTAACGTCAGGCGAAATGAGTCTAAATTGCGTCACAATTGATGATGGGGAAAACTGGTTGCCGCCAGAACAGCGTAATATAGGGATGATTTTCCAAGATTACGCACTTTTTCCTCACTTGACGGTGGAGCAAAACATTGCCTTTGGCTTAAAGCAGTGCTCGACAAAAGAGAAAAATGCCAAAGTTCAAGAGATGTTAGAACTCGTGCATCTTCAAGGTTATGGCGATCGTTATCCTCATCAATTGTCTGGTGGACAGCAGCAGCGTGTTGCGATTGCTCGCTCATTAGCTTACAGCCCAGACTTACTGTTACTGGATGAACCGTTTTCTAATATTGATACGCAAGTTCGCCATGAGTTGATAAGTGAGATCCGTAAGATTTTTAAGGCCCAAGGTGTGACTGCCATTTTTGTTACGCATAGCCGTGAAGAGGCTTTTGCTTTCGCCGATAAAATGGCAGTGATGAACAATGGAGTCATCGAGCAATATGGCACAGCACCTGAGCTTTACTACCAACCTTCAAGTAAATTTGTCGCTGATTTCTTAGGTGGTGGCAGTTACCTTGCTGCTAAACGAGTTTCGAATTCAGAATATGAAACCCACTTGGGCGTGGTTGAAGCCACGGCTCAACAAGATATTCCAGTACAGGCGGAGTGCTCTTTACTGCTAAGACCGCAGCATGTACAAATTCAATCCGATGAAGATAGTTCGGTAACCGTATTGGAACAGCATTTTATGGGTGATCACTGCCGTTATGTGATTAACGCGAATGGTGACCGTTTGTTAGCTACAGCTTCGCAAGCATTAAATATAGGTGAGTCCGTCGCGGTGAAAATTGAAACGCAAGGCGTCCTGGCATTTGCTTAACGCTCCTGAGTATCTTTGCTATCTCGTTTACGACTTTCCAACATACAATAAAAAAGCCCGGCTGTGGAGCCGGGCAAGTGCTCTTCTCCTGTTGATGAGCGCCTTTTCAGACAGCGTCGACTCTCATCATAGTGCTCGAAGCGGGCACAAGGTTCAGTTATAAAGACAAGAAGTCTTTAAACTGTTGAAGAACACGTTCCGCAGTGTCCTTATCTTGCATCTCTGCAAAAATTCGTAGCAGTGGCTCAGTGCCAGAGAAGCGGGCGATGATCCAACCGCCGTTTTTGAAGTAGACTTTCGCACCATCTTCATAGCTGACTTTTTCGATTTCAAACTCAAACTCAGGCAACTGCTTTTCAACATAAATCTTGTTGAACAGTACGTCTTTTTGCGCTGGTTTGAACTTACAATCGCCTTCTGCCATGTAGGCATAGCCGTACTTGCTGTAGATTTCATCCAGCAACTCAGACAGCTTCTTGCCGGTTACTGAAATCATTTCTACCAATAGGCTTGATGCGAATACGCCGTCTTTACCTTTGATGTGGCCGCGAATGGTTAGGCCACCAGAGCTTTCCCCGCCAATCAGTGAGTCATCCGCTTCCATTTGGGAGCTGATGTGCTTAAAGCCTACAGGAACCTCAAAGCATTTCTCGCCATGATCTTTGGCGACTTTATCGAGAAGGTGGGTGGTTGCGATGTTACGTACCACGGAGCCTTTCCAGCCTTTGTATTCAAGTAGGTAGTAGTAAAGCAGCAGTAGCACTTCATTTGGATGAATGAAGTTACCTTTTTCGTCGATAATACCAAGACGGTCCGCATCGCCATCAGTACCGATGCCAATATCGTAACCTTGCTCTTTCACTAGGTGCATCAAACGGTAGAGTGTTGCAGCGCTTGGCGAAGGCATTAACCCACCGAAATCTGGGTTTTTGCCATCGTTAATCACATCAACGTCACAGCGGCCGTTGATTAATACGGTTTGCAGTGCGTTTTTCGCGACACCAAACATTGGGTCGATCAAAACACGTAAATTCGCCTTCTTGATCGCTTCGATGTCGATAAAGTCGATGATTGAGTCAACGAATTCGTTCATCGGATTGATGATTTCAATCAGCTTATCTTCAACCGCTTGTTCAAAGTCGACGCTTTTTACATCTTGCGCAGTGAGCGCGTCTATTTGTGATTCGATTTTTTGGGTGATGATTTCATCTGCGTCACGACCACCTTCAATGAAGACTTTAATGCCGTTGTAATCGGCAGGGTTGTGTGATGCGGTAATACATGCCGAGTATGCGCAGCCCATTTCTTTCGCTTTAAACATTACGATAGGTGTTGGGACAAATTTGTCGATAAAGCTAACCATAATGCCGTTTGCTGCTAGAACTTCAGCGAACCAACGACCTGCTTTATCGGAAAGAAAACGACGGTCATAGCCAATCACAAAACCGCGATCAGCAACCGATTCGTTATTCGTGATGTTTGCAACTGCTTGGGCAACCAAGCGTACGTTATCTTTGGTGAACTCCTCACCAATAAATGCACGCCAACCGCCTGTACCAAATTTGATCATGATTCGATCCTCGATAAGAGCGGCATCCCACCGCGTCTTAAATCTTTGCTAGCGAACCGATGCACTTGTAAAACATAAATGCACCGGATAAATCAAAAGGGGAGAAGGACTCCCCCAAAAGATGATTAACCTAGAGTAACGATAACTTCGTTTACTGAACCTTCCGCTTGAACTGGTACAGATGCACCATTTACAGCTTCACCGTTCACGGTAATCGACTTAACGCCTTTGCTTACTGAGTCTGGGTTAACGACTTTGATGTTGTACGTTGCTCCTAGCCATTGGCGAGTCACTTCGAAACCAGGCCAGTTCGTTGGGATACATGGATCGATAGTTAGGCCATCGAAGCCTGTACGCACACCAAGAATAAAGTTGGTAACAGCGAAGTAAGCCCAGCCTGACGTACCTGTTAACCATGGGTGGTTTGCACGACCGTGGTCTTGGTGGTCACGACCCATGATGAACTGAACGTATGAGTATGGTTCTGCAATACGTTTTTCGATGATGTCGTTCTGGTTGTATGGGTTTAGCGCATCGTAGAACTTCATTGCACGATCACCACGACCCAGTTTCGCTTCAGCTACCCAAGCCCATGGGTTTGGATGCGAGAATATCGCACCGTTCTCTTTTACGCCTTGGTAAACACGAGTTACGAAGCCGATATCATCATTCGGTGTTGCAAAAGATGGTGAGTTTAGGTGGAGGCCGTATTCAGAGAATAGGTTCTCATCGACAGCGTCCATCGCTTTTTCGCCGCGCTCTTGAGATACCGCACCAGAAAGTACCGCAAGTGTGTTTGACTCTAGGTGTACACGACCTTCTTTTTGTTGCGCAGTACCGATCTTGTCGCCATTTTTCGTCAGACCACGGATGTACCAACCGCCTTCGTCATCCCAAAGGTGAGTTTCACACGCTTCACGAACGTTTGCTGCCATCACTGTGTATTTTTCAACGTCGGCTTCTTTGCCTAGGTATTTCGCTAGGTCGATGAACTCCTGCAGTGCCCAGAAATGTAGGAACGACACCATTGAAGATTCGCCGCCACCTAGGTTCAGACAGTCATTCCAGTCTGCACGCAGGCCTTTACAGATACCGGTTTGACCGACGTATTCAGCCGAGAAGTCTAGCGCTGCTTTCATGTGGTCATAAACGGTTGCATCACCGCCGTCTGCGTAAGGGATCACTTCGTCAAAGAAGCTGTGCTCACCGGTTTCCATCACGTACTTACAGATGGTTGGAACTAGCCATAGGTGATCATCAGAACATGTGTCTTCGATGCCGTGAATCTTGTCTTCATCAGATGGAGTAGGAACAACTGTTGGTGATTTCGATGGTTTAACGTCTGCTTTTTCTGGATCGAACCAATCTGGATCGAATAGGTGTAGACCGTAACCCGCCTTCACTTGACCGCGCAGTAGGTCAACGATACGTTTACGCGTCATTGCAGGGTTAGCGTGAGGAACTGAGATCGCATCTTGCGCTGTATCGCGGTAACCAAGACCAGTACGGCCTCCCACCTCGATGAATGAAGCAAAGCGAGACCACACCACACACGTTTCCGCTTGGTATAACGTCCAAGCGTTGATCATGGTATCTAGACCTTCGTTTGGTGATTTCACTTGGAACTTGCCACAACGCTCATCCCAGTGTGCTTTGATACCCGCAAATGCGTTGTCGACTTCTGCAAGGTCTTGGTACTTAGCACGCAGACGCTCTCCGTTGCCTTTACCGATACCGAGAATGTAAGCAAAGCGAACTTCTTCACCCGGCTGAATAGTAAATTGCTTATGCAAAGAGCCACAGTGGTTGTAACAAGTTTGCGCTGTATTGAAACACTTACCTTGTTCTACCGCTAACGGGTTTGCTTCGTCACGGTATAGGCCTAGGAAGCTGTCACGTTGGCCGTCGTATGAATCTGGGGCAAATGTTGAAGCTAGGTAGTAGAAGCCTTCGAAATCGTTGGTGTTGTAGTACAGGTCGTACTCGATCACGCCTTCGTTGTAAGCCGTACCTGCCGAGTACAGAGACATCTGATGGTTTTGGTTATCAGATTGAATGTGGCTGAATGAGAACTCAACAAATGAGAATGCACTGATCGTACGTGGTTTGTCAGAGGTGTTTTTAATCACTACATCCCAGATTTCAGCGTCTTCGCCTTTTGGTACGAATAGCGTCTTTTCAGCTTCAATACCGTTGTACTCACACTTAAATTTAGAGTAAGACAAGCCGTGACGAACTTCGTAGTTTGCTTCGTCTAGGCTCTTCGCAACTGGTTGCCAAGAGATTGACCAGTAATCACCTGTCTCATCATCACGCAAGTAAACGTAGTGTCCTGGGCGATCGAATGTCGCATTTGGACGGAATTTAGTAACACGGTTGTATTCTGGAGAGTTGTAGAACGAGTAGCCACCCGCGTTGTGCGAGATAACCGTACAGAACTTCTCAGTACCTAGGTAGTTGGTCCATGGTGCTGGTACGTCAGGGCGAGTGATGACGTATTCGCGATTCTCGTTATCGAAATAGCCGTATTTCATTTGTGTCTTTCCTTTTTACGAAGCTGCGCCTGCAGCCAAAAATTTAAAAACTGTTTAAGCGTGATACGTTGGCATCTAGCTTGGTATTACTTCCACGGTTTACGGTAATTCACTCCCTGCAAGTCGAGCAGAGGAAGGTGACCTTTCAAACGTGATAAATAGTCGGTCCAATCGCGGTGTTGTTTTTCAGTCCAACATGCTTCTGCCATGGCAGTTAGGCGAGGGAAAATCATGTAGTCCATGCGCGATGGGTTGTTGATGATTTCGCACCATAATGCTGTTTGAATGCCCCAAATGCGCTTACGTATTGGGTCGTCAGCAGGCACTTCAGCGAGCGGCTCGTAGTTGTAAGCTTTTTCTAGTGGCAGTGGGTTTGCCCAGTCCACGCCCGGTTCTTCAGGTGCGTAGTCTTGGGTCATATCTAGGTAAGTGGTTTGTGCTGGTTGCAGCACCACATCAAAGCCTTGGCGAGCACAGTTCAATGCCGCTTCTTCGCTTAGCCATGAGTAGATCACCGTATCTTTACTGACTTTGTCGCCGTGTTGAGCTTCTTCCCAGCCCAGCATGCGTTTGCCCAATTTACGAAGTTTGTCTTCGGCATAACGCAAGAAGTGTCCTTGCAAATCTTTGTAGTCGCTGTAACCCAGTTGTTCCATTAGTGCTTGGCATGCTGGGCTTTTTGACCATACGCCGTTAGGTACTTCGTCGGCACCAATATGAACGTAAGGCGCAGGAAAAAGTGCAGAGACTTCTTCTAGCACTTTGTCGATAAATTCATAACTCCCCGGCAGAGCAGGGTTAATGACGTTGTCGTTGTAATGCTGAATACTGCGGTATTCGGTGGTATCTTCCGCTTCTACCAATAGGTGTGGTAACGACTTGATGGCGGCTCGGCAATGACCAGGTACATCAATTTCAGGAATGATGGTGATGCCGCGTTGCGATGCAAATTCGATAACGTCTTTGATGTCTTCTTGTGTGTAGAAGCCGCCGTAACGTTCATCAAAGTGCGTGTACTGTGGTTCATTGATCTCATCCAATCCGCGCCAAGCACCAATATCGGTCAGTTGAGGCAGTGATTTGATTTCAATTCGCCAACCCTCATCGTCGGTAAGATGCCAATGGAACGTATTGAACTTGTAATGAGCCAGTTGGTTGATCAAGCGTTTGACTTGCTTAACGGAGTGAAAATGACGAGCACAATCCAGCATCATACCGCGGTAACGAAAACGTGGCCTGTCCTTGATTGAACAGCAAACTACTTCCATTGAGTTAGGTTGATCGCCAACTTTGATTAGTTGTAATAACGTTGCACAAGCATGGGTAAAACCAGACGAAGATCCTGCTTCAATTTTGATTGACTCTTCGGCTACTTTCAGTTTGTAAGCGCCTTCATCCAAGGTTGGGTTGCCTTTGAAGATGATCTGACTGCCATTGTCTGATGCGAACTCAAATTGGTGAATGCGCTTAAGCTCATCAAGTAGCCATTCTTTAGCTGAATTGGCCAGGCTTGAATAAACCGCGACGCCAGCATGATGATCAAAGCTAAAATAGTGATCGCTGACCTCAATATGGTTTGGTTTTGGCAGCAAGGGCTGTGCATGGGTTAAACTTGCAGGAATCTCACTGCGTTCACGGTATGGTGAAGCTAATACGATAGGCGTGACATCCACTTGTGCGCGCTGTGGGTTTCCATCAACGACAAAGTTGATCATCGCTTCGTTAAAGCCATCCGAGTAATAACGGAATGGGTTCGAACCAATACTGAATTCACAGTAATAGTGATGGTTGGCAGCCAGTACCACCCCTTCTGGCTTAAGTGTGCAAAAACTACCAATTTGAGTCAGTTGACCATTTGAAACGCTGTCTGGAAGAATGTAACGATCGAAAGCGAAAGTTAAGCTCCAGCTGTTTAGGTCTTGGTCGCTCAAGTTATGAAAGGTGAGGCCAAAGCGGCAGTTTTGTTTCTGCTCAGAAAGGACTACGAGATCAACACGATATTCCATATCTACTCCTACGCCGCACTGAGCGAGTAAAGGTTATGTTCTGGTTTGCCAGCAAACATAATTGCGCCTTCAATCGCGTCAAACTGTGGCTCAACAATCCATTGCTGAACTGGTGGTGAAAGCCAACGTACAATGCGTTCAGCTATGCTGCCCATTAAACAAATACGTGTTGCGCCGCGCTTGTTTAATGCCACGAGAAACATTTCTATATCCGCTGCGGTTTGCTTCAGCATTTCAATGGCCAGTGCATCGCCTTGTTCCGCATGTTGGAAAATAGCCGGAGAAAACTGCCCATAATCACGAGGAAGCGCCTGTTTTGACCACGCCACCACGTTGTCGACCTCATTTTCGAAATGCGTCATAACGTGTTGTGCTAGGGGCGTTTTTTCTCTGATGCCATCTTCAGCTAACAAAACTTGCTGAACTAGGCGTAGCCCCATCACTGCGCCGCCACCTTGATCCGAAATAGGGAACTCACGACCACCGACAACGTGTTGCTCCAATCCTTTAAGGTAGATGCCACAAGAACCGGTTCCCGCAATCATGATTGCGCCATCTTCGCCATTGTGCGCACCAACGCACGCACCGTAAGCATCGGTATTCAGAGTTATACTGGCAAATGGATGAGGAAGAGACATGAAGGCTTGCCAAGATGCTTTGTGCTCTGCGCCAGCAAGGGCTAAGCCGACGTGCATCGACGCGAAATCTTGGTGTGTCAGACCGCCTTGCTCGGTAGCCGAAGTGATGGATTCAAGAATCGAAGCCATTGCTATTTCAGCACCTAGCATGATGTTGGCACTGCCGCTTTTGGCCTCGCCAAGAAAATTACCTTGTGAATCTTTAATCCTGGCTCGACATGACGTGCCGCCACCATCGATACCGACAAAATACATTCCCATGATTATTCTTCCTTCATATTTTTAGAGGTCGCCAACTGAGAAACATGCTGAGCTTGACTCATTATCGCGAGTAAGTACCAAGCGCCATGCGGGATCCATTGTTCGCCCCAGCGCCAGTTTTGTAACACGTCTTCTTTTTGTGCTGGTGGGTTAAATGCAATGTCTTCCTCGTCTTCAAAGCCGCCAGTGATTCCGTTACACACGCCACCTTTTGCGTTGAAGAAACCATATTGAGGGAGGTAATCAGGGTTGTTACGACCATGGCCATCTAGCATGCACATGTCGTATGGGTTTAAGCCTACAACCCAGTTCAATGCATCTTGAGCAAACACAGAAAGTTGTTGCTGTACTTCTTGCGACGCTATATGCGGTTGAGCAAGGTACGCCATGGTCGCGAGTGAGCCCAGTCGAGCATTCTCGCCTTGCCACCAATAGCCGGATTCATTGTTGTGTGCGACAAAAAATGCCTCGCGTTTTGACTCATTTACGCCTTTAACATATTGGCGAGGGTAACCGAATGGGTTGATCACTTTATTCGATATTGTGATCTCAAACTCACACGCTAGGTTGACGATACGTTTTACCGATTCCGCTCGTGCTGAGTCGTCTTCAATTGATAGATATTCGCATAGGGCAATAACTGGTAGACCAGCTTCGGCTGCGTGAAAATATGGACGGCTGCCGTCTTGGTTTGCTGACCAAAAGTGTTGAATCTGCTCGTCGCTCATTTGGCGTGCAACTAAACGTTGCGCCCACAAACGGCTCTCTTCCAAGTAGCGAGTTTCTTTGGTTGTTTTAAACAGTTCTACACAAGCCAGTAGCGCACAGTATTCGTCGATAATGTTTTCTTCCCCATCATTGAGGTACTGCGTATTGTGCTCTTTTAAGTGCCAGTAACCATTTTCGGCAGCGTTGCGGTATTTTTGTTGATCGTATTCACCGTGAACACTTAAACGCGACGCTGCCGCTAGCGCTGCAATGGCGACACCGCCACCTTGTCGAAAGCCTGCTTGATAGTCGTCAAATTTGTGACCAAGTTGAGTTTCGTACGCGCAAATCTCGCGTTGCGCAGTATCTTTGCTCCACTTGTCAAAGACCGTCATGTAGAAAAAGCCTTTTTCGTTTTGCATACGCACAAGAAAGTCTGCACCGAACAGGGCTTCTTCAATCAGACGTGTACGTGTGAAAGCTGCAATGTCTTCGCTTCCTTCAAGCAATGAAACCCCTTTTAGGATGTTCCAAACCACCATTGGGGTTTGTTGAGGATTCAAATAATTCGCGTATGAAAGGTGACTTAAATACTTGCTAACGTCTCCTGATGCGTCGTACCAGCCGCCGTGTACATCAACCTTTTTATTGGAGTTTAGTACTGGAAGTTGTCGATCTTGTTTATCGAAGATCCCGCCGCAACGTTGCGATTTGAAGTAGTGGATCACATCTGACAAAGTTTGATCCAACAGAATGTGTTCGCCAACGATGAAAGAGGAAGAGCGCGTATCTTCTACTTGCAAGAAATAGTCACCTGACGTTGTGAAAGAGGAAAAGTCGATGAGGTAGAAATAGCCCTGATGCCAGTTCGCCACTTTACCTTGTTCTTCAACCGCAAAAGTTGCCACGGTTTGCTCGCTAGTGGCACAAATCAATTGAGCAGTGTAAGAAGACAAGTGTGGTTGTTCGGTCTGGATAATGGCTTTCTTTGGGCCCAGACGTTCATAACCAATGTGGTTAGTCAGTAGCAGCATTCAATGTCTCCGGGAAACGATAAAAACAGGAATGGGTCAGGCTGAACCTGACCCTCGTTATGATTAATCTTCAAATAAGTAACAGCGGACAAAGTGGTTGTCGGACAGTTGAGTGACGCCCGGTAGTCGTTCGCGACATTTGTCGGTAGCGTGTACACAACGTCCAGCAAATGGACAGCCGACAGATTCTGGTGTCCAAAGTGGGATTTCCCCTTTGTTGCCTTTCAGTTTCTCGTGAATAGACTTCGATGGATCTGGAACCGCAGATACCAACAGTTGCGTATATGGGTGTTGAGGATCGTGAATGATTTCTTCAGTATCGCCCCATTCAACCATGTGACCTACGTACATGACCGCGAGATCTTCAGCAATGTAACGCGCTGTTGCGATGTCGTGAGTGATGTAAAGCAGAGACATTTGTTTCTCGAACTTCATCTCTTCCATCAAGTTCAGAACACCGGCACGGATTGATACATCGAGCATCGATGTTGGCTCATCCGCCAATACCACTTCAGCACCAACTGCGATGTTACGAGCTAGGTTTACACGTTGACGCTGACCGCCAGATAGCTGGTGCGGGAACTTTTGCGCCGTTTCTTTTGGTGGAATAAGACCAACTTGTTCAAGTAGGTCGTACACACGCTCTTCCAGTTCTTTCTTGTTGCCCGGTGCTACTTTCTTATGAATCAGCAGCGGGCGCGCAATATGGTGGAAGATATTGTGCGTTGGGTTTAGCGAGCCAAACGGGTCTTGCCACACCATTTGTACACCTTCACGGTAGGTCATTAAATCGTGACGAGAGGTGATGTCTTGGATATCACGACCTTTGTACTCAATGATGCCATCGGTTGGTGCGTACATTTTTGCAATCATTTTTGCAGTAGTAGACTTACCTGAACCAGATTCACCTACCACTGACAAGCCGCGGCTCTTGTACATTTTGAAAGAGACGTCGTTGATTGCGCGCATCTTAGATTGTTTGATTGAGTTACTGTTTAAAGGGAAGTCCTTAACGACATTTTTACCCTCAATCAGCAGTTCGCCGAATTGTTTGCTCATAATTCTCTCCAGTGTAATTTTTGTTCTTAGCTAGCGTTTTTTTGTTGTTAAACCTTAGCTTGAGCAATGGTGTCGCCGTACAAATGGCAATTTGAGAGGCGACCTGGTTCAATTTGACGTAATTGGGTTGGTACACGTGTACATGCTTCATGTACGCGATCGCAACGAGCTTGGAAGCGGCAGCCCCGTGGTACTTCTAGCAAGTTCAACGGGTTACCTGGAATACCAGTCAATTTGGTCTTTGGTCCAGTTAGTGGAGGGAAAGAGCTACCCAAACCTTTGGTGTAAGGGTGGTAAGGACTTTCCAGAATTTGCTTAGAAGGCGCGACTTCAATCAACTCACCTGAGTACATGATGCCGATACGATCCGAGAACTCGACCATCAATGACAAGTCATGTGTGATGAACAGAATTGAGAAACCAAACTCTTCTTTAAGCGCGTAAATTTTTTGTAGAATTTCACGTTGAACCACTACATCCAATGCGGTAGTCGGTTCGTCCATGATGATCATTTTTGGGTTCAGAGCCAAAGCGATTGCGATTACTAGACGTTGACGCATACCACCAGAGAACTGGTGCGGGTAATCACTCAATCGGCTAGGGTGGATATCAACGATTTCCAGCAGACCTTCAGCGCGTGTTTTTGCTTGAGCGCGAGTCATATTGGTATGACGCATGATGACGTCACAGAACTGCTCTTCCATGGTTAGAACAGGGTTCAAAGCGTTCATCGCACTCTGGAATACCATCGACATTTCACTCCAGCGGAACGCTTGCATGCGATCATCGCTGTACTGAAGGATATCTTCACCGTTGAAGATAACCTCACCACCTGTGATAAACGCTGGTGGCTTATGAAGGCGCATTAGTGAGAAGGCAACAGTGGATTTGCCACAGCCAGATTCACCAGCCAGACCGAATACTTCACCTGGTGCAATGTCGAAGCTCACGTTGTTACAGGCGCGGACATCGCCCGCGTCTGTGATGTAGTCTACGCATAGGTTACGGATGGAAATTAGTGGTGCAGTCATGAGTATTTATCTCCGCTCCATAGTGCATTTTGTGGTGCCAGTTCAGGCTCACGCTCTTTCTTGTCTTTTGCTGCTAGTTTTTTCCAGCGTTTCATGCCTTTGTGAGAACGAAGTTGAGGGTTCGCAATTTCGTCAACGGCAAAGTTCAACAGAGCAAGACCAGTAACCAGTAGTGTTAGGGCAATACAAGGTGCTAGTACTTCCCACCATGCGCCAATCAGCATGGCTGATGAGGTTTGCACGTTGTAAAGCATGATGCCCCAACTGATCGTGTTGGCATCACCCAAACCTAGGAACGAAATGACCGCTTCAGTGTTGATCGCCAGCATTACTGAGCCAATGAAGCTCGCACCGACAATTGGGATAAGGTTTGGTAAAATCTCAACGAAGATGATGCGGAATGAAGACTCTCCCAATACTTCGGCAGCTTTAACGAACTCTTTCTCGCGTAGTGCCATAGTTTGAGAGCGGACAACACGTGCACCCCATGCCCAAGAAGTACCAGCGATAATCAAGGCAATGGTGAGTGGGCCTGCTTCACCGATAAAGGCCGCCAACACGAATAGCAATGGATACTGCGGGATTACTAACATGATGTTCATCGCGGCACTCAATACGTCATCCACTTTGCCGCCGAAGTAACCTGCCGATATACCAATGACTGTTGCTAAGAAGCACACGATGATGCCAGCGCCAAAGCCTACACCCAGTGATACTCGTGCACCGTAAGCCACTTGCGACCAGATATCGCGACCCATTCGGCTAGTACCTAATACGTGGTCGGCCTTTTTAGACATAATCAGCGTACGACGATCGTCTGCTAGGTTTTTAGCGACCCAACCATCAGGATTGTTTTGTGCCTGTTTTAAAACAAAGCTTGGGTATTCGTGCGGGTTACCGGTTCGCTTGTCTGGCGCATGCTTTGTGAGTAAAGGAGCGGCAATCGCAACGAACACGAACAGCGTAACAATGCCAAGACCAATGCGAGCGAATGCGTTACCTAAAATAAGTTTGAATAGTTCTTTCATGATTATTTGCCTCCCGTACGTAGGCGAGGGTCTAGAATCATGTACAGCATGTCAGCCATTAAGTTGAAGCACAGCATGAACATCGTCATGATAATTAACTGACCTTGAAGTACTTGGTAGTCACGAGCGTGAATTGCGTTCAATAGAACAGTACCTAGGCCTGGGTAGTTGAAAATCATCTCGATGATTAATTGACCTCCAATGGCCATACCTAAAGACATAGACAGTGCGGTAACACTTGGAAGTAGTGCGTTACGTGCGGCGTAATTAAAGACGACGCGGTTTTCACTCAGCCCTTTACCTTTAGCCATCGTGATATAGTCTTCGGCGAGAAGGTTGATCATGTTGTTACGCATGTTAACTAGGAAGCCACCAATTTGAACGATGGTTGCACAGAATAGAGGTAGTACAGCGTGGTAACCCACGTTCTTGATGAACTCCCAGCTTGTCCAATCAGGAATAGTACCTGGCGTGTAAGCATAGCCAGATGGGAACCATTTCAGGCCAATCGCAAAGGTAAACAGCGCTAACATTGCGATAACCATTTGTGGAATAGCTTGAATGATCAATGTGCCAGGCGTTACGAATGCATCGTACTTACTACCGCGCTTCCAGGCGGCAAAAATACCAAGGACAGAAGCGATGGAGAAAGAAAGTACAACCGCAGTACCAGCTAGAAATAGTGACCAGCCAAATGCACTACCTAGTAAAGAATTAACTGAAAGTGGGTAGAACTGGATTGAGGTGCCCAATTCCCAACTTAGAATGTTTTTAATGTACGAGAAGTACTGAATGTAAATTGGCCCATCAACGAAACCGAGCAGTTCTTTCATTGCTGCGATTCGTTCTGGAGTCACCTGTACTGAAGCATTAGCAAACATCATGGTAACTGGGTCACCAGGCATTGCTCGCGGAATAATAAAGTTTAACGTCGCTGCAACTAAGAGCGCGACAAGATAGAACGACAAACGTCTTAAAAAATAACCCATAACTCACACCTTACTCACCCAGATTTTTCCCTGTTTCTGGTTTCAGGTCGCTCCTAGCGAAATTTAGAGCGAAAAATCCCCTGACGACGAGCGCCACATATTGGTTTCGTTAACAAGGGATTTTTATAGGCGGCACACGGGATGTATGCCGCTTGAAATGAACTTCTACTTATTTAACTGGTTTTAGGTCCAGTACGTGAAGTAGACGCTCTGGGATACCTGCCCAAATGTTTGGACGGCCCTTAGGGTTTTCTTCGTTCCACCAACCAGTGAAGCGAGTTGTGTTGTATTGGTACATGTACGCGCCAGATAGCACAGGAATAGTTACTTGGTCCTGAGCAATGATCTTCTGAATGCCATGAGCGATCTCTAGCTGTTCTTGCTTATCTGCTGTCTTGTAGAAGCTGTTAAGAAGACCGTCTAGCTTATCGTTCTTGTAGAAGTGCATTGCAAAGCGAGGCATGCCGTCACCAGCTTGTAGCTTCGAGTTGTAGCCACTATCCCAGTACAAGTGTGGATCTGCACCGTGGAAGTAGTTGGTGTAAGCAACGTCGTAAGTACCTTCTAGCATTGCTTGGTTGTATACCGAGAAGTCCGGTGTACGAGCACGAGCTTTAATGCCCACTTCTGCTAGTTGCTCAACGGCTAGTTGTACTGTGTTGTTGAAGTCAGTCCAACCGTTTGGTGATTGAATTAGAAGCTCGAAAGACTTGCCAGATGGTGTATCCACAAAGCCATCTTTGTTTACATCTTTGAAGCCAGCTTTAGCTAGAAGCTTTTTCGCACCTTCCGCGTTGTATGTGTTGTAGCCTTTGTACTTGTTGTGCGTCTCTTCATCAGACCAAGCTTCGAATGCGTAGCCAAGGCCAGATGCGAAGTCGTTCACTGTACCGCCGCCGTAGAAAGCGATATCAATGATAGTTTGACGGTCTAGCGCCATAGAGAACGCACGACGGAAGTCAACGTTAGTTAGTGCTTCGTTTTTCGCAGCGTCTGGGTTTTTGAAGTTCACTACAAATGCTTGAGTACCCGCTGGTGGGTACCAGTAGTGGTGATTCGGACTTGCTGCAGCGTACGTACGGTCGATGTCTGGTACGAATGAAGACGTCCAGTCCATTTCTCCGTTAACGATTTTGCCCAAGAATTGGTCGTTGTTCGCGATTTGTGGCACACGCAGACAATCTACATCTAGGTTGTCAGCATCCCAATAATTCGGGTTCTCACACTGGATATATAGCTGCGGTGTGAAAGTGTCGATTTCAGTAAATGGACCACTGCCTACTGGATTTTCGTTTGTGAATGTTGCTGGATCTTTTACTTTGCTCCATACGTGCTTAGGTACGACGGGTACTTTCGCAATTTCGTAAGGAACGTTTGAGTTTGCTTCGCTTAGACGGAATTTAACTTGGTAGTCGTTAACTTTTTCTACGCCAGTCACCCAAGAGTTGATACCAGATTGGTCTAGCTCTGGCTTCTCTTTAACTAGGTTGAAAGAGTAAACAACATCATCAGCGGTAAACGCTTTGCCATCAGACCATTTTACGCCCTTACGGATATCGAAGGTTACGCTCATCAGGTCATCAGCCATGGTAAAGTTTTCTGCTAGACGAAATACAGGCGTATTACCGTGCATTTCGTTAAAAACAACGAGCGGCTCGTAAATAAAGTCGGTTGTTGTGTGCAGGTTAGTTGCACCCAAGAAAGGGTTAAAGTTACGAACGAAAGTTGTAAACTCTTTAGGGTGGATAGTCAGTTCACTGCGTTCAGCCGCAGTAGCTACCGATGCAAAACCTGTAGTAGCCGTTGCAATAATTGCTGTTGCTAGTGCTGTTTTTTTAATATTGGCAAGCATAGCTGTTCCTTACTATTTGCTTTCATTTCACTAAATGGAATTGAATGTCATCAATTGATAAACACTCTCTAAGACCTACCTCTTGTACATGCCTTACTCATTACAACATTGAGTTTCGCCAAGAGTGGCCTGTAGGCCTTAGGCAGGAGTAAGAAAACACCTTATCCATAAAATAATCAAACTTGATTCCCGTTAAAAACGTTAAAATCTCTGAGCTCTCCGTTATAAACGTTATTTTGGCTAATTTTAACCAGCATTGGGCCAAAAAATAAACGTTGATATGCGTCGCAGTTTATATCCTTGTTAATAATGAATGTTGGTGATTACTAACCTTTTGGTCCTTTTTAAATATACGTTTCTTGCTTGGTTTCTAGGTTCGGAGATCTCGCTCACATGCAGAAATGGTGTTAATTAATCAGCTAAAAATTAATCTGCCGTTCTGTTGTGATTAAGTTCGCAATCTCTATCAATAGTTCGTCAAAATCCGCTTGTTATCTGAAAAATGGCCTTTTTTATCGACAGTTTTCTTCCGTTTGTTGTCCTTTTTTTATTGTATGAATGAAGTTTTTCGGTTGCTCGAACTTACCTAGTTAAGACAAGTTAAATGGATAAGGTCGTACGTTTTGAAGACCAACAATAGATAGCGTTGTCTAACCAAATGTTCGTTATTGGAAATATGTTAACGGGGTAGGAAGAGGCGGTCTCTTTTATCTCTAGGAAGGGAATACTCGAATAACAAAAAAGCCCAGCATGCACGCTGGGCTAGTTTTTTGATAAATATTAGCTGGTCAATAGTCGCTGTAGTTTATCTCGTTGTGCTTCTATGTATGCTCTCTCGGGGCTCTGTTCTTTGCAGTGTTCGAGAATGAACTCTATCGAGCTTAGCACCGTTCTCCAACGTGGTGTTTTGGGTAATGTTTCTATACGCATGTATTTATCTAAAGTGCGTGTTTGCAAAGTACTACGGTCTAGATAAACGCGCCACAAGCCACTTTGCTCTGCAAATGCGAACTTACTTTCACCCGTTACAGATTCCCAATACTCTAAAGCATGTGTCATTGCGTCTACTAGAACTTCTCGCATAAGTTCTTGCTTGTCTTTTTTATTACCGAGCGCTTTGTCTGCAAGGCGCGTAAATTCTCCGCCAAGCTCTTTTAGCTTTTGTAATTGGTCTTTGTCACCATCAAATGCATAACTTGAAAGCACTTCTACGGCGGTTTCTAGATTATGTATGCGAGCGGCACTGGCTCCACCGCCGACATTAAAGATGTACATGATATCTAACCCTGAACCTTCAGGGAGCTTAAGAATGTCTGCTTCGATGTTCTGACGAATATCTTCAATATAGATATCAATCTTGCCACAGTAATGAGGTTGTTTGACGGTTAGATATTTAGGGGCAATCAGCTCATCAGCAGATGAGCGCTTTAGCTGTTCTAAGCTGCGCTTGAATAGCTTACAAGCAGCTTCGTTAGCAAAGCGAATACGCTTGTCTTCACGTAGACAGATGATAGCTTCAGGAGCCGATTCTAGCTGTTCCAACAGACGACCTTGAGTCTCAAGTAAGCTTGCTTCAACGACTGCTCGCTGTCTAAGTTCAGACTCTAGCACTTTGTTTTCCATATGGCGCATTTCTGCTTTACTTGCCGTTAAATGCGCTTGGATACGTGCCGCCAACTCTTGTTTATTAAATGGTTTCGATAAATAGTCGTTGGCTCCTGCTTCAAAACCTCTTACACGATCTTCTGTTTGACTGAGTGCGGTGAGCATAATGATTGGCAACTCGGCATGATCATAGGTTTCACGTAGTTCACTACAAACTTGGTAGCCGCTCATGCCTGGCATCATGATATCCAATAACAGAAGTTCTGGCTTCTCTTGCTCGACGAGCGCTAACGTTTCTGGCCCATCGGAGACGGTACGCACACGATAGCCCTCTAAACGTAAAAAGCTTTCAAGCACGCGTAAGTTTACTGGTTCATCGTCAGCAACATACAGTAACGGGCCGTCTGGGTTCTCTGGAAGTGATAAGTCTTCGCTGTTCTCTACATTAACTTCAGGAATTTGGAAGTGCCCGTGCGCAGCTAGAGTCTGGGTTGCTTGGATTTCTTCTTCACTGGCGAGCGGTAAAGTGAAACTGAAGGTAGTTCCGACCATTGGTTGGCTACTGACGTATAACGAGCCTCCCATTAATTCGATCAATTGCCGGCTAATGGAGAGCCCAAGCCCTGCACCTTGACGATAACGGCTCGCGTCTTGCCCTGCTTGGATAAGTGGTTCAAAAATATGCTCAAGTTGTTCTGCGGGAATTCCTTGTCCAGTATCCACGACTTGTACGCGTACATGATCATCTACCACATTAGCGGAGATAACAATTTTACCTTCTGAGGTGTATTTAATCGCATTGCCAATCAGGTTATATAGCACTTGTTCAAGGCGTTGCGGGTCAGCTGACACTGCTTTTAAATCCGCTGGGACTTGGTTGATGATGCGGATGGTTTTACTTCCAAGTAAATGGCTAGAAAGCTCTAAAACCAATCGTGTTGCACTGCCCAAACTCACTGCTGATTTCTGGATATCCATGCTTCCATAACGCATTTTATGATAATCCAACAAGTCATCGACTAGATTAGCGAGACGCTGACCACTTTTAATGATGATATCAAGCTGATATTTCTGGCTAGCGGGGATCGCGCCATTGGCGCCGGACGCTAAGGTTTCAGCAATCCCGACCATGCCGTGTAACGGTGTACGAAGTTCATGAGAAGTCGTGGCTAAGAATTCATCTTTTAATTTATCGGCCAATTGCAGTTCTTCATTCTGTTTTTGAATGATCTGTATGTTGCTTTCTAGTTCTTCATTTTGCTTCTTAATGGTTTGAATCTTCTCTCGAATAGAGCGTTGCATTCGTTCAAAGCTTAACGCAAGCCGACCAATTTCATCTTTACGAACAGTATTAAAAGACGTGTCATCAAGATCACCTGCAGAGACCTTTTCGGCAACCCAAGTCAATTTCAGCAACGGAGAAGTGATAAAGTTTGATAAATAGTGAGAAGCGATCACCACAAGGATAATGGCGATCAACATAGCGATAACGAATAGTTTTTCGAGTTGATGGATACGAGCGAAAGCTTCGTTTTCTGGTAACTGTACGACGAGCGCCCAAATCACACCACGAGTTTCAATCGGTGCATAAGCCGCGATGATCTCTTCACCTAAACCGTTTGTGTAAGTGCCGACACCAAATGCACCAGAGAGTGCTTTATCGATCACTTCTAAACTGTTCTTAATATCGTCTTGTTTCGTGTTAATTGTGCGAGGTTGGTGATCATTTCCAACCAGCAAGGTGTTAATTGATGACTCTCGGTTGGCGTCTGCGGCTAACTTAGTGATGCCATTATTTGGCAAGCGGAACATGGCATAGCTGTGTAGATAACCTTGCTGAACAATTGGTGCACCTAGCCAAGCGACTGATTTCCCCCCTTCCAGCTCGAAGTCAGACACAATCACAGGAGTGTAGTCTTCGTTTACTTTTCGACGTTCAGTCACATCATCGGCGAGACGCTTGAAAGTTTTGCCAAGTGCCGAGTCTTTGTAGGGGCCTGATAACAAGTTCGTTCCGTAGTTATCGTCTTTGTTGATCGAGTAGGTGACGTTACCATTGATGTCGACCAGCAAAATGTCATTAAAATCAGAGCGCTTGAGGAGCTCTAAGTAGGCCCAATGATAGCGTTTATGTAAAAGCCGGTAACGTTCACTTCCTACATAGTTGGATGACTCGGGTAACGTTGAGGTTTTGATTTGGTCTCCGCTGCCCTCGATGTAGCGCTGTTGGGCGTTTTTACGAGACTCTTCAATATCATTGCCTAAACGACTAAAAGCATTGATGAGACCGTAGAATCGGCCACCACTGGCGTAAGCCAACTCTGAGCGCACAAAGCCCATGACTTCGGTTTCTCGTGCCTCAAAGTAGTCGATGATTTGCTGCTGTTTTGTATCTCGAACAGACAGTAAGTGCGAGGTGCTTTGTTCTTGCAGATCTTTACTGTGGGACTGCAAGAAAAAGATCGCAGTAATGGTAAGAGGTGTGATACTGAGCACTAGAAATGCGGTCATCAGTGTACTCTGAAGGCGCTTAAATTTCTGTTTTTTGTAGAATTTAAACATGGATAAGATTACAACTCATAATGGGCAGTTCTAAAACATACTTCGCTGCCGAGGTTCTCGTTAAAAACGGATAAGATGTTCAACTAGACAGAATTAACAAAATTAACGAGTTTTTTTTCTTTGACAAGAAAGTTAGTTGTAAAGCGTGCAGGGTGACGCAGTTTTTCTTATGAGTGTTGAATTTATGAGAAAAAATCGCGCAGGTTTGTGCCCGCGCGGGGGAAGTTATGATTTTTTCGCGTAGTAGATAGAAAATTTATTGGTCTTATTTAGCGTCTCGCAATTATTAAACGCCCGCTCGATAATTGGTGGGTATTTTAAGAAACTATTCGCGACAATCACCATTTCGCCGTCTTTGGTTAAATATTGTGGTGCCTGACCCAACAAGGTTTCCGCTGCGTTGTAATTTGTGTCTAGACCACTGTGGAATGGCGGGTTGCTGACGATAAAGCGGTAGTCTTTTGCGGTATCCGAGTATATATCTGATGCAAATACGCGTCCGGATAAACCATTCGCTTCTAATGTGGCTTGGCTAGAAGTGATCGCATAAGCATTAATGTCACACATCTCAATCGCGATCTCTGGATTCGCTTTCGCCATAAACGCACCGAGTACACCTGCACCACAACCAAAGTCGAGCACTTTGCCCGACAGCTTAGGTAAGGCTTCAAGCAGCAATCGGCTACCTAAGTCGAACTCGCCATGGCTGAATACGCCAGGTAGGCTCTTAACCGCTAGCGACTGCTCACCGAGTGTAACAGTGTAAGACTTAAACCAATCTGCTTGGTTGAAAGGTTTTGGTTCATTGAGGCAATTACCCCAGTAAAATGAGCAGCGACGAGCAGAGTCGTACTTGTTCACAGGGCCGTATTCTTGGAACATCTTCTCGATGCTCTTGATGCCGGAGCGGTTTTCACCAACGATGACGATTTCGGTGTTAATGCCCAGTTTCGCCATCAACATCGCCAGCAAGTATTCTGCTTCGGCTTTTGCTTTTGGCCAGTATAAAAGGACCATGTCTGCTTTTGTTTCAACATCAAACACAGAGCCAAAATGACTTTTCACTTTGTCAGAGGTTTGAATTTGGCGGTAGTAGCTATAGTTGGAAGTAAACACTTCAACAGACTCACAATGAGCTACTAACTCAAGAGGAAATAGGTCTTCAACTTCACCAGCGACTAAAACGTGTTTTCCGTTGAAGTATTCAAGTTGGCGCTGAGCTATTTGGCTAGGAGCGATATAAGCAGACATAAATTTGGTTCATCAGAAATAATTTGGGGCAGATTTTCGCACAATCTGCCCCAAGCTTGAAGTGATTAAGCGGTGACTAGCTGTTGTCTTGTTGGTTAAGGAAGTCTTTGAATTCTTCCTCGTAGATATTAAACAGTACCATGGTCACGGCAAAAATAAGTGGGCCGTAGATAAGACCAATCAAACCAAACAGATGCAGACCACCCAGTAATGAGAAGAAAATCATAAGGGTATTCATGCCGGCGCTGCCTTGCATTAGCAACGGGCGCAATAGGTTATCTATAGAGCCAACGACAACTACACTCCACACCGTCAAAAAGATAGCCCAAGTCATATCGCCTGTTAAGAACAAGTACGCTGCTGCAGGAATCCAGATTAGCGCGGTTCCTACCACTGGAATGAATGATGCAAAGCCCATCATCGTTCCCCAAAATAGCCCAGGGAAGCCGGCGAGCCACATACCGATGCCGCCAGCCAAACCTTGAGCAATCGCCGTCATGAATGAGCCCATTACGGCTGATTTAGAAACTTGCTCTATCTCTGTCAATATTCGGTCTTCTTGGCTACGTGAAAGTGGCAGAATATGACGAATCGCAGAGATAATTTTGTCGTGGTCACGAAGCAGAAAAAACAACACAAACAGCATTAGGAAGAAGTTCATTAGGAAGTTGGTTGCGTCTCCTAAAATCTTTGCGCTAATAGCAACTAAGTTAGAGCCAAACGATGTGGCAAATTGCCCAATTTTCTCAGCGATGGCTTTGGGCTCGATTTTATCAAAAGGTAAGTACTCATTAACAATCGCTAAGCCTTTGATAACGAAAGGATGTTGGAATATATCTTGGATACCACCATTGGTAACCCAATTATATGTATTTTGTGAGAAAACAGAGCCTTGCTGAACAATGGCGGCAAACACAAATAAAAGCGGGATAACAATAATAAACGTCAAGACGACACATGACAGCAGTGCCGCCATATTGGGGTGCTTGGGAATTTTCTGCTCAAACCATTCGTGTATCGGAAACATGAGCAAAGAAATGATAAAAGCCATCACAATGGAATTGATATATGGCTCAACCAATAAGTAGCAAGCAAAAGCAGCGGCGAGTAAAGCAACCATTAGTACTCGGTGACTCGACGTTATTTTTACATTATTTGGCATGGTATTAGTCCAACTTACAGGTGACGTTTACGGTTTATGCCTTCAATGATGGCGTGTAACCTTTATTACTTTGCACTCTTAACTCTTTCAAGCTTATGACAATGCCGAATTAGAGCAGGGCGATGTACCTTGCTATAATGACTACAAATCAGTCGGTTATCAATCAAGAGATGAGCTATGGGTTGTTGCAACGGTGATAAAAAGTGTCAAACCGAGAAAAAAGCTAAGCGAATACCGTGGTTTGGCATTGTCGTTGGGGTATTAGCGATATTGGTTATTTTGAATTGGCAATAAAAAAGGACCGTTACGGTCCTTTTCTAAATGCGTTATCGCCGTTTTTAGCGATTATTTCGCTTCTTCTGCAAGAACAGCAAAACAGCGGTCAGCCGCTTCTAGTGTGGCATCAATCTCTTTTGAACCATGAGCGAGTGAAGTAAAGCTCGCTTCAAACGCAGATGGCGCAAGGTAGACACCGTGTTTTAGCATTAAGTGGAAGAAACGCTTGAAGCGTTCTACATCGCACTTCGTTACGTCTTCGTAGCAAGTTACTTTTTCTTGGTCAGTGAAGAAGAAGCCGAACATACCGCCCACTTGGTTAACAACTAGCGGAATACCGTGTTTTTCTGCTAGAGACTTAAAACCTTCAGCAAGTTGTTTCGTTTTAGAAGCTAGGCGCTTTTCGTTGCCTTCTTCTTTTAGAAGGTTCAAACATGCGTAGCCTGCTGCCATTGCGACAGGGTTACCGGAAAGGGTACCAGCTTGGTAAACTGGGCCTGTAGGTGCAACGTATTGCATCACTTCTTTACGGCCACCGAAAGCACCTACTGGCATACCGCCACCAATCACTTTACCCAGTGTCGTTAGGTCGGGTTTGATGTTGTAGTGTGCTTGCGCGCCGCCTAGAGCAACACGGAAGCCTGTCATTACTTCATCAAAAATTAGTAGCGCGCCCTCTTGATCACAGATTTCACGTAGCCCTTCGTGGAAGCCTTCCACTGGTGGAATACAGTTCATGTTGCCAGCTACTGGCTCAACGATGATACAAGCAATTTCGCCTTTGTTAGCAGCAAATAGCTCGCGTACAGAATCTAGGTCGTTGAATGTTGCTGTTAGCGTGTGCTTAGCAAAATCTGCAGGAACGCCAGGAGAGCTTGGTTGACCTAGTGTTAGTGCACCAGAACCTGCTTTTACTAGCAAGCTGTCAGCATGGCCGTGGTAACAACCTTCAAATTTCATGATCTTGTCGCGACCGGTGAAGCCACGTGCAAGGCGAATCGCGCTCATCGTAGCTTCAGTACCAGAACTTACCATGCGGATTTGCTCCATTGATGGAACAAGCTCAGAAACTAATTCTGCCATCGCGATTTCAAGTTCTGTTGGCGCACCGAAGCTAAGACCGCGTTGCGCTGCATCAATTACTGCCTCGCGGATAACCGCGTGGTTGTGGCCAAGAATCATTGGACCCCAAGAGCCAACGTAATCAATATACGCTTTACCATCGGCATCAAAAATCAGTGGACCGTCTGCTCGTTCGATAAATAGCGGAGAGCCGCCAACGCCGTTGAATGCACGAACTGGTGAATTGACACCGCCAGGGATGGTTTGCTGAGCTTTTTGATACAGCTCTGATGATTTGGTCATGGGGTTATCCTCTTTTGATTGCTCGGACCAAGTGGAGCGCATTGTACCTAGCTATAATCAAGTTAGAAACGTTTTGCTTAATTTATGTGTTGTTTCGCAGTGTAATCTTATATATCCGCATCTGTTATAAAGAATCGGCGGCGAATACTTGAACGAGTTTGTCAGGTATTGGATAATCGTCTCAATTAGCACAAATTTGACGTCTTGCTTCAGGCTTGACGCATTACACGAGTGAGAGAGGTCTTCGTGAGCGAAGTAAACGTACCATTATCTTTTTCTGACGCAGCAGCATCTCGCGTTAAAGCATTGATTGCTGAAGAAGAAAACCCAGCATTGAAACTGCGCGTATACATTACTGGCGGCGGCTGCAGCGGCTTCCAATACGGCTTTACTTTTGATGAAAATGTAAACGAAGGCGATACGACAATCGTAAACAGTGGTGTAACACTGGTTGTAGACCCTATGAGTCTGCAATATCTCGTTGGCGGTATTGTTGACTACACAGAAGGGTTGGAAGGAGCGCGCTTCTTCGTAAATAATCCAAATGCAACGACAACATGTGGTTGTGGTGCATCGTTCAGTGTGTAATTAACACCTAACAGGCAGCTAATGGCTGCCTGTGCTTTATGTAGAAGGATGTCACGTAAAGCGCACGCTCGCAGATATGCAGAGAAATAATAAAAAGGACTTTATATGTCTGGACTTTCTTTTGGACGCCGAATTGTCGAGCGCCCTTGGCTAGTATCTCTTATCCTCGTCTTACTTCTTGTTGCATGGCTAACCATCGGCCAACTCAAAGCACAAGATGATCATCCTAACTCTTCAACATCCACGAACACGACACCACTTGCAAAGGTGATGTTTGATACTTTTCTTGCCGAACCTACTAGTAAAACCATTGAATTGTATGGACGAACAGCGCCCAATCGTCAAGCGCGTCTTGGCGCTGAAGTTGCCGGTAAAATAGTCAGTCTTAACATAAAGAAAGGCCAAGCGGTCAAACAGGGACAAGTGATCGCAAACATCGATAAGCGCGACCTTGGCATTCAACTTAAACGAGCCCAGGCGATGCTGTTGGTTAAAGAAAAAGAGTTTAATGCAGCTAAATCGCTAAAAAGTCGAGGACTGCAAGGTGAGGTTGCATTTGCGACAGCGCAAGCAGCGTTGGTAGATGCACGTGCGAATTTGAGTAACGTGCAAACGGCTTTAAGAAATACTGAAGTTAAAGCGCCATTTGATGGCATCGTAGATCACCACTTTGTTGAGTTAGGTGATTTTGTCGGGATTGGCGACCCTATTGCGACGGTCATTGATTTGGATACTTTAGTGATTGAAGCCGATGTCAGTGAACGGCATATACAATACCTTAAGGAAGGCCTAGAAGCCGACGTAAGAACCATTAACCAACAGCATCATCAAGGTCGTGTGCGCTACATTGGACGTGTTTCTTCTGCTTCTACTAATACATTTCCAATTGAAATCGAAATTGATAATCAAGACGCAAGAATTCCTGCCGGTATGAGCGCAGAAGTACAGCTGCCGTTGAGTGAAGTGTTGGCAGTAAAGATTACGGCTGCCATGTTAGCACTAGATGAAGAAGGTAACTTAGGTGTCAAGACACTGCGTAATGAGCATGTTGAGTTTGTTCCAATTCAACTCGTTAAGGCCGAGGATGATGGTGTGTGGCTCTCTGGGTTAGGAGAGCGTGTAGACATTATCGTGCTGGGACAAGGTTTTGTGCGAGATGGTGATCAAGTACTGGCCAATAAAGTTGATGACGTAGTTATTGAAGCGGCTAATGAGCAGTAAGGAGCACCTATGTACACTCTGATTGATGCTGCGTTATCTCGTGCTCGCACTATGCTGACATTGTTGGTGATGATATTAATTGCAGGTGTCATTACTTACGTCACAATCCCCAAGGAATCGAGCCCTGATATTACCATTCCTATTATCTACGTTTCTGTTGGGCATCAAGGCATTTCTCCTGTCGATGCCGAGCGTTTATTGGTTCGTCCAATAGAGCAAGAGCTGCGTTCAATTGAAGGCGTAAAAGAGATGACCTCTGTGGCATCAGAAGGTCATGCTTCGGTGACGCTGGAATTTAGTGTCGGAGTGGATCTTGATAAAGCGATGGCAGATGTGCGTGATGCAGTTGATCTTGCGAAGCCAAAGTTACCAGAGGACAGTGATGAGCCGACGGTAAACGAAGTCACGTTTGCATCTGAAGAGCCTGTTTTGACCGTTGTGCTCTATGGCACCGTACCAGAGCGAACCATTGTTCAGATTGCCAGAACGTTACGTGATCGTTTGGAAAGTTTCCGTCAGGTTCTTGAGGTTGAAATCGCAGGAGATCGCGAAGACATCGTGGAGATAGTTGTCGATCCGCTATTGATGGAAAGCTACGGTCTCGATCAAGCGGACATCTATAATTTAATTGCCTTGAATAACCGAGTTGTGGCTGCGGGGTTTGTCGATACTGGGTATGGACGCTTTTCGGTAAAAGTCCCATCGGTTTTTGATTCACTGAAAGATGTGCTTGAACTACCGATCAAGGTGAATGGCAAAGAGGTGATCACTTTTGGCGATGTGGCGACAGTACGACGTGCATTTCGCGATCCTGAAAGTTTTGCTCGTTTAGATGGCGAATCTGCCATCGTTTTGGACGTAAAAAAACGGGCAGGGGAAAACATCATTGAAACGGTTGAGCTGGTAAAAGAAGTACTGGCTCTGGGACAGAAGCGCGCCGAGTGGCCCGACAATTTGCAAGTTAAATATACTTGGGATCAATCCGACGATGTCAAATTGATGCTCAGTGATCTACAAAACAATATCTTATCCGCAATTATCCTCGTAGTTATCGTCATTATTGCCATATTGGGGGTTAGGACCGCGCTTCTCGTGGGGATTTCTATTCCAGGATCGTTCTTGACTGGGTTGTTGGTGTTATCGGTATTTGGGCTGACGGTCAATATCGTCGTACTGTTTGCTTTAATTATGGCGGTAGGCATGTTGGTGGATGGTGCCATTGTGGTGACAGAGTTTGCAGATCGGCGCATGCAAGAAGGAACGCCACGTAAAGAAGCCTATCGAGATGCAGCAAAGCGAATGGCCTGGCCTATTACCGCATCCACAGCAACCACATTGGCTGCGTTTGCTCCGTTACTTTTCTGGCCAGACATCACTGGTGAGTTCATGAAGTACTTACCACTTACTTTAATTGCTACCTTGGCCGCTTCGCTGATGATGGCTTTATTGTTCGTTCCTGTCATCGGTGGGATCATTGGCAAGCCTCAAGTAGTCAATCAGAAAGCTCAGCGAGAAATGGTGGAGCTGCATAACGGCAACTTTGAAAAAGCGACAGGCATTACCAAGCTTTATTACCAGACTCTGTCGGTAGCGATTCGTCATCCATGGAAAGTCTTACTCAGCGCGATACTGCTAGCGGCAGGTGTCGGCTTCACTTACAACAAAGCTGGCTTGGGTGCAGAGTTTTTCCCTGAGGTGGACCCTGCCTTTTTTACCGTTAAAGTTCGTTCTTATGGTGACCTGTCTATTCACGAAAAAGATGTTGTTATGCGCGAAATCGAGAAGGTGATGCTCGGTCATGACGAGTTTGAAAGTGTCTACACGCGCACAGGATCGAGCGATAATGGGGACGAGATTGGCCAGATTCAAATAACGCCTGTGGATTGGCAGTATCGACGCAAAGTGAAAACCATTATTGAGGAACTAAAAGAGACGACAGACCGCTTTTATGGTGTTGAACTTGAGTATAAATTCCCGGACGCAGGACCGCCTGTCGAGCATGATCTCGTGATTGAAGTGTCATCACGAAATTTGAGTGTTAGTGCGTTAGATGAAGCAGCCAAAAAAGTACGACATTGGGCTGATGGTAATCCTGCACTGACCAACTTGAGTGATACCACTAATAAGGAAGGGATTGATTGGCAAATTGATATCCAGCGAGATGACGCCTCTCGCTTTGCAGCGGATGCTACTTTAGTCGGGAATACCGTCCAGTTTGTTACGAACGGCTTGAAAATAGGCGATTATTTGCCCGATGATGCGGATGAAGAAGTCGATATTTTGGTGCGCTATCCGCAAGATAAGCGCGACATAGGTCGATTTGATCAACTGAGAGTGAAAACGGCAGCTGGTCTGGTTCCGATTACGAATTTTGCTCAAATCAAACCAGATCATAAGCAAGACACTATTCGTCGGGTCGACGGTCATCGAGTTATCAATATTAAAGCGGATATGGTGGAAGGTTACAATTTGGCGCTTGAGTTACCTAAGATTGCCGCTGGAATGGAACAGCTCGACTTACCAGAAGGCATTGAATATAAGATTCGGGGTCAAAATGAAGAGCAGGAAAACTCATCAGCATTCTTGCAAAATGCTTTTATTGTCGCGCTTGGTGTGATGGCTTTGATTTTAATTACGCAGTTTAATAGCTTTTATCAAGCTTTCTTAATCCTTAGTGCAGTGCTGTTTTCTACCGTTGGTGTCTTCGCTGGGTTACTTATTTTCCAAAAGCCATTTGGCATCATTATGTCGGGAATTGGAGTGATTGCGTTGGCTGGTATCGTGGTAAACAACAATATTGTTTTAATCGATACTTATAATCAGATGCGTAAACGTGGCTTAGAAAAATCTGAGGCTATTTTGCGTACGGGTGTGCAGCGTTTAAGACCCGTTTTACTCACGACGGTGACCACCATATTAGGCTTATTGCCAATGGTGTTAGAAATGAACATCGACTTAGTTAATCAGAAAGTGGAGTTTGGCGCACCAAGCACTCAATGGTGGTCTCAGCTTGCGACCGCTGTCGCGGGTGGTTTGGCATTTGCGACTTTGCTAACGTTAGTTCTGACACCGTGTTTGCTTATGCTCGGGAGAGAGCATCACTCTGAACAGTAAGCTTTATCGTGATGATATCGACAAAACAAAAAGGGCAGCGAAGCTGCCCTTTTCAATACCTTGCCTTACTTCATTGCTAACAGTTTGCTGTAGCGTTCAAGCTTGTCCATGCTAACTTTCGCGTTTGCCATGAAAGTTTGTCTCGCTTTGCCTGTCAGGGATTTAGATTGTGGCAAATTCACCGTGCGTGGGTTTTTATGGACACCATTCACAAGGAACTCATAGTGCAAGTGGGGGCCTGTTACACGGCCAGTTCCGCCAAGCGTACCAATGGTTTGGCCTTGCTTAACGCGTTGACCAGCTCGTACAGTACGTTTGGTTAAGTGCAGGTACTTGGTAATGTAAGTATTACTATGTTTAATGAAAACGTAGTTACCATTAAATTTGTTGTAAGACGATTTTTGAACGACACCATCACCAGCCGCCCAAATCGGGGTGCCCACTGGTGCTGCATAGTCCGTGCCTCTATGAGGACGAACGCGTCCCGTCACTGGATGTAAGCGGCGTGGGTTGAAGTTAGACGAAACTCGACGGAAATCCAACGGCGCGCGTAAGAATGCTTTTTTCATTGCACGCCCATTTTCGTCGTAATACTTGCCACTTTTCTGATCCAATATTGCGGTAAAGGTATCGCCTTGGTTTTTAAAGATCGCAGCAATGATTTTTCCACGGCCGATTACTTCTCCTTCTACCACTTCCTCTTGGTAAAGTACTCGGAAGCTATCGTTTTTACGAATATCTAAAGCAAAGTCGATGTCCCAACCAAATATGCCAGCCAGTTCCATGATTTGGTTACCATTTAATCCAGAAGATATTCCTGCATTCCAAAAGTTTGATTTGATGGTGGCTTCTGCGTAGTTGTACTGGAAGTCGACTTCTTTCTTATCAACTTCAGAAACGTACTTGCCGTCTTTTAATGTGATACGAAAAGTCTCGAACGCGCTTAGTGTCCTTCTTAGCTGCACCAAGTCGTTATTTTCGTCAAAGCCAAATTGCAATCGGTCACCAGGTCGAAGCCGAGTTAACTGTTTTTCTACTTCTTTGTCTGATGACACCAGTTCATGTAATAGACGAGCAGAAAGCCCTACGCGACTAAATAAGATGGCAGCACTCTCGCCATTTTTTACCTTGTATGTCTCCCAGCGCAGCACGGCGGGAACCGCAGGCGATGAACTATTTAGTGCACTGAGTTCGAGGGAAACTGGCACAGGATAATGTTGACCAACTTTTAATCGGCTCTGCTGCGGGTCTAGGTCTTGCGGATCAGGTAAAAAGAAGAGCGCGAAGATAATCAACGCACTAAAAAAACCGATCAATACTTTGTGCAAGAGTGGAAGTCGGACAAAAATCGAATGCATGAGGTACTTGATTGCTAAATTAAACGGAAAAAGTGACAACTACCTAGTCTAACGTGTTTCAAAATGCATCGCTATTCAAGTAATATGTTCAGCTATTATATTTTTGCCAAATCTGTGGGAGTGAACAAGAATGGCGAGCATTGAAGCTGCACTAGCCGAGATTAAGCGCGGTGTTGAAGAGCTGATTCCAGAAGAAGAGTTAATCGCAAAACTAAAAGAAGACCGTCCTCTACGTATTAAATTGGGCGCTGATCCAACAGCACCTGACATTCACCTAGGCCATACGGTTATTTTCAATAAGCTTCGCTTGTTCCAAGAACTAGGTCATGAAGTGACGTTCCTAATCGGTGACTTCACTGCAATGGTTGGTGACCCAACAGGTAAAAACACAACTCGTCCACCGCTAAGTCGCGAAGACGTATTGCGTAACGCTGAAACGTACAAAGAGCAAGTGTTCAAAATTCTCGATCCTGCAAAGACTAAAATTCAGTTTAACTCTGAGTGGCTGTCTGAACTGGGCGCAGAAGGTATGATTCGCCTTGCGGCAAACCAAACCGTTGCTCGTATGCTAGAGCGTGACGACTTTAAAAAGCGTTACGCGGGTGGTCAGCCAATTGCTATTCATGAGTTCATGTACCCACTTCTACAAGGCTGGGACTCAGTAGCAATGGAAACGGATGTTGAATTAGGTGGTACAGACCAGAAGTTCAACCTTCTAATGGGTCGTGAACTGCAAAAGTCTCACGGTCAAAAACCTCAGGTTGTACTGATGATGCCGCTTCTAGTGGGCCTTGATGGCGAGAAGAAGATGTCTAAGTCAGCAAACAACTACATCGGTATCAGCGAAGCGCCAAGCGAAATGTTTGGTAAAATCATGTCTATTTCTGATGACCTAATGTGGAGCTACTACGAGCTGCTCTCTTTCCGTCCTCTGGAAGAGATTGCTCAATTCAAAGCTGATGTAGAAGCGGGCAAAAACCCTCGTGACATCAAAGTATTGCTAGCAAAAGAAATTATTGCTCGTTTCCACAGTGAAGCCGATGCCGATGCAGCAGAGCAAGAATTCGTAAACCGTTTTGCGAAGAACCAAATTCCTGATGAAATGCCAGAGTTTGACTTTGACGCAGGTCGCCCAGTGAGTAATCTGTTGAAAGAAGCAGGTTTATGTCCATCATCGTCAGATGCGATGCGCATGGTTAAGCAGGGCGCTGTGAAGATTGATGGTGAAAAAATTGCGGACAGCAAATTTGCTCCAGAAGCGGGTACTTACGTGTTCCAAGTAGGTAAACGTAAATTTGCTCGTATTACTATTCAGTAATCCATAATGACTGCAAATGAAAGCGTCCGAAGGGCGCTTTTTTTGTATGAAAATTTAGCAAAAACGGCAAAGTAAAACTTCCATACCTGATGAACTTTGCTACTATACTTGCGCTGCCAATAATGGCAGCGCTATCGGAGATTTACATGAACAATACCGACCATCCTCCCAGTCGTTGGGTGAGTAAGATTAAGGGAGCGAAATAACCCGCTTCGGTATTGGCGATCTCCGCCTTACCTAAGTGGTGAGGCATCTTTTCTAATTTTTTCTCGTTATTTCCTTCATACATTCTGAATAGACAGTGCATTCGCATTGGTTTTCTCTGTGCATCTTATTTGTTGTCTGACTTTTAGCGTGCGAGAGTGGCTTTTTCATGCTTTGTCGATGGTCGTTACCAATGCCAATCGGGAGATTCGCCATGACGGTAATGAACAACACTTTTATTGAAACAACACCAAACTTTTCTGAAGTAGAAATTGGTGCAGCTCGCAATGCATTCTTGCAGTATGAGCAAGAGCAACAAGTCCATTTGCTTACGGTTATGCCGATTGATGAGGCTGTAGGTATTTTACAGCATTGCTCTGTCGGCTATGTGAATAGTCTTATTGCTCAACTTGAGCAAGCAGGTCATGACAAACGCGCACGTCATTATGCTCACCAACTGGGTCTGCATATGTCTGAAGTTGATACACCCGATGGTTATTTATCAACTAGTGTTTTAGGGCATGTAAAACAGCGTATTGGATGGATCATTGCGCTGGCTCTTTTAGGGATAGTGTCAGGCTTGATCATCGCTCAGTATGAGGACACCCTTAGTCAGCTTGTTTTACTTGCAGTGTACATGCCAGTGATTGCAGCTGCTGGTGGTAACACAGGAACACAAGCAGCAACTTTGGTGATTCGTGCTCTTGCTACTGGAGAGTTAAAAAAACGCCAATGGTTAGAAGTTTTGTGGAAAGAGAGCCGAGTCGCTCTATTTATTGCGCTAGCAATCGCTATCGTGATGATTGGACGCATTATGTTATTTAGTGCAGGACAATCAACAGGAGGCTTTGAACTGACCGATATCGCTCTGGCAATAGCAGTTGCGCTGTTCATTCAAGTCACCATTTCTACAACATTGGGCGGGCTGTTGCCAATTATTGCACGAGCTTGCAAGTTGGACCCTGCCGTATTGGTGAGTCCAGTTCTTGCGTCTATCGTCGATATTTCAGGAATGTGGATTTACTTTAACGTGGTGAACTATTTCTTAGGTATTGCCTGACTAAAGTTCACAATGTCATTGTAAAAAAGCTGCTCAAAATGTGTAATCGGGGCGATGACAGGAGTGTTGTCGTCCCGTTTTTCTGGGAAGTAGTCTGAAACAAACTGAACAAAAATGGTGTTAGGTTGACCATTTTTATCCAAGCCATATCCAGCCATATTGTAAGTCCCGTAGATAGAGCCACTTTTCGCTATCAGCTGTCCTTTAATTGGAAGTTTTCGCATACTTTGTCGGTACTTTAATGTGCCGGATTCACCTGATTTCGGCATGATGGCAATCAATTTGAGTTCGTTTTCATGCTTCCAAATATAGCGCAGCATTTCAGCCATCTTGGTCGCGGAGATCCGGTTATTTCGCGAAAGTCCTGAGCCGTCTTCTAGGCGCGCATTACGAATATCAATACCAGTGTTGGCGAAAATGATCTGCTTGATCGCTTCTGTCCCGTTAGTAAAACTGCCTGGCTGAACGAAAAATTTAGCGCCAAGTGTTTTGGTTAATGTGTCGGCAATCAAGTTGTCAGAGTTTTTGAGCATATCTTCAAGAATGTCTGGTAAGGCCTTTGATTGATGCATTGCGATGAGCTTTCGCTGCTTTTCTGGCGCCGTACCGACCCTAATCTTTCCTGATACCCCAATGTTGAGCTCCTTGAGCAAAGTCGCCAACCTTTGACTGGTGTAACGCTCAGGGTCTTGAACCGCAAATTTCAGTGGCAATGGTTTGTCTCTTTCAACCAAGCACCCTGTTAGCTTGTAGTTGTTATCGGGATTTGCAACTAAACCTAAGTCACAATGACGACTTTTCTTAATGGTTTTAGAAACTGTTTCTACGGTACTTGTGACACGAATAGGTTGATGCTCTGGTACGTAGACCCGCGTTCCACCATCTTTTTGTGTATAGATAGAGGCTTGTACACAGTTGTTATTGAGTGTGATGGTCGATGCCGGAGCGCTGTAGCAAACTCCCAAGATATCCCACGGCCAGCCCACCGCACGGTTATAACCAGTGAATGCGCTGTTATCGAGCCATAGGTCACCGTTAATCCGTTTTAAGCCATTTTTCTTAGCTAGAGTGAGAAGTGATTTTAAGTCGTTGGTTTGGAGTGTTGGGTCGCCGACAAAGTAAATCACTGCATCTGAGTTCGACGTTTCCAGCTTGGTTCGAAACCGGAAATTATCACCCAGTTCTAGCTTTGCGGCTAATGCGGTGACGATTTTTAATGTACTCGCTGGTGGGAACAGTTGTTCGGTAGGATGAACACCGTCAAGCTCAGCATTTTCACTGAGTTTTTCCGCAACTAAACTGATGCGGGCGCCTTCAGGCAACACCTCTTGATGAGGGTACGCTTGTGAAAAAGCAGAAAGTAATGAAGAGAATATGAGCAAGGGCCAACGTAAACGCATAATGGTACTTTCTAAGGTGAGTTATGTGATTGAGTATACGCAAGTCCTTTCAATATGCTAGGTAACTAAAGAAATGCTTCAAATGTCTTCATGAATGAGACACGAGAGAAAGGCGCGCTGCTTAAAATGAAGTATAAAAAATGCCCGCTTAAAGCGGGCATTCGATATTCTAGTCAAAGACCGGAATTAGAAGTCGTAACGTAGACCTAGAGCTAGCTCGTCTTCAGCATCGATCTTAGTTGCAACTGTTTTGCTAGTGTCAGTTGAACCAAACTTGTCACCTGCATCAATCAGGTTGAAGTTGTAAGAAATGTAACCACGGAAGTTAGGCTTGAAGTAGTAAGAAGCATCAACAGCGAAGTTGTTTGCAGAAGTTTCGTTGTTAGTTTCTGCATTGTTGTATGATGTTGTAAATACTGTTTGGCCTAGAGTGTAAGCACCCGCTAGCTCGTAACCAGTGTAATCAACTGTGTTACTGTTGTTTGAATCTTCCATTTTCTCGCCGTCAGTGAATACACCAGCGAAGTAAAGATCAGACATTGTGTAAGATGCAGCTAGCATGTACTCGTTAGCTTTGTCTTGATCTGCGTAACCAGCACCTAGCTCAAGACCAGTGTCAGCTAGAGCGTAGATTGCAGATAGAGAGTAACCGTCTTGTTTGTTGTCGTAGTACTCACCAGTGTTTTTGTTTTCCATACGATCAGCGAAGCGGTAGCTTGCTTTTACGCTTAGGTTTTCAAACTGGCCTTTGTAAGCCATCATGTTGTCTGTACGGTCTGATACAGCTAGTTTGTCTGCTGCAGAGTTACCGTGGTAAGCCATGATATCTGTGAAGTCAGTGATAACGCCTAGTGCACCTTCAGTTTTACCGTATGCGAACTCACCGTAAGCACCGCCAAGACCAGCGTAAGCAAGACGAGTTTCTAGATCGCTCTTGTCGTCGCCGTCTACAGTACCGTTTTGAGCAGTCTCAAATTCACCTTCCCAGAAACCAACACCGTATAGGTTGTCATTGATTTCTTGTTTACCAAGGAAGTTTAGACGGATGCGAGATTTGTCTTGAGCGTCGCCATCTTTCATAGATAGACGTGCTTCAGCACGGCCGCCCATTTCTAGAGAAGTACCGTCTTGGTTGTAAAGTTCAGCTGCGTTTACGCCAGTTGCCATAGCTGCTGCAGATACAGAAAGAGCAATTAGAGTCTTTTTCATCTTATTTGTCCTAGTTAGCTGTCCATAATCATTGTTGTATGGGGGAGAGGTGATCTCTCACAAGTTGTTGGTCCAAAATTGGCTAATTGAGCGATATAGTTCGCACTTGTAAGCCATTGATCTAACAACTCGCTGGACATGTTTTACTGCTAAAGTTTCCGTATGAGTTAGTAAAATGATATAAATCCCAATGATGAACACTGTTCAATTGTGCGTTGTTTTTATTTAAATTACTGTTTTTGATTGAAATTATTGGCAATGACATTGGCCTGACATTGATTAGTTTTTATCTTTTTTGAGGTTTTTGGTGTAATGAACAGTGTTGTTTTTCAATAAATTGAGAAGGTGATTCGCCCTAGAGCCGCTCTAAAAGTGAGTTATATCATTATGCCGAAAAGGCATAGTCTTGCTGTCTTTCGAATTAAGATGATTTCGTCCGGGAGTTTGTTTACACTAAACGAAATACATCTTTAAGCGCACTACCCAGTCCTATGACAGGGTGGGCTTTTTTTGTCCAAAGACCCATTTGGGCTTGAGGTTATAAAATGGAAAAAGTTCCAATGACACTACGTGGCGAGCAAAAGCTACGTGCAGAACTCGATCGTCTACTTAAACTACGTCCTCAGATCTCAGAGGCAATTGCTGAAGCTCGTGAGCTAGGTGATTTAAAAGAGAATGCTGAATATCACGCCGCTCGTGAAGAGCAGGGCATTTGTGAAGCACAAATCCGTGACATTGAATACAAACTGTCAGTTGCTCAAGTTATTGATGTAACGAAGATGGAGAACACGGGTAAAGTTATTTTTGGTTCAACCGTAACCTTGATTGATATCGACACCGAAGAAGAAAAAACGTACCAAATCGTTGGTGATGACGAAGCCGATATCAAAGCAGGTCGCATTTCAGTGAGCTCACCTATTGCTCGTGGCCTGATTGGTAAGATGGAAGGCGATGAAGTTGCTATTCAAACTCCGGGTGGCGCGAAAGACTTCGAAATTGACCGAGTAGAATATATCTAAGTCGTTTGGAGTTGCATTATTACTCTGATAAAACGCAAAAAGGTCGCCTCAGGCGACCTTTTTTCTTCAGCAACGTAAGTAGAGTTACTTACGAGGGATTTCGATTTTACGCTCTTCAGACTGGCGGTATAGCACAAGCACTTTACCAATAGTCTGAACTTTTTCAGCGCCCGTCTCACGTACGATAGCGTCGATGATTAGCTGTTTTGTTTCACGATCTTCCGAAGCAACTTTTACTTTGATAAGTTCGTGATGGTTAAGAGCGATTTCAATTTCTGCTAGCACGGCTTCTGTAAGTCCATTTGCGCCCATTAGCACAACAGGTTTTAAACTGTGAGCTAGGCCTTTAAGGTGCTGCTTTTGTTTGGTGCTTAGGTTCATTACGCGGCCAATTTTCTTTAAAATAAGGGTTGAAAAAAGCTATTTTAACGCCATCTATTGCTGAAGACTATAATTTATTGAGTAATAGGTAGCGCCTATTAAAACAATAGCTCCAATTTGTGCCTTGTTGGGATTAAAATGAGTAAACAAAAACATTCGGCTAGTTCTGGTCGTTGGTTGAAAGAACACTTTGATGATAAATACGCGAATGAAGCCCGAAAAAAAGGCTACCGTTCACGTGCTTATTTCAAGATCGATGAGATTCAAACGAAAGATAAATTGTTAAAGCCTGGAATGACAGTCGTCGACTTGGGGGCTGCGCCGGGCGGATGGTCTCAATATGCTGCTAAGATAGTAGGGGACAGCGGTCAGATCATCGCGTGTGACTTGCTTCCTATGGACCCGATTGCTGGCGTTAGCTTTTTACAAGGCGACTTTCGTGATGATGCGGTATTGGAAGCTTTGCTAGAAAGGATCCAACCTTCCATGGTAGACGTAGTAATGTCTGATATGGCGCCTAACATCGCGGGAAACAATTCTGTTGATCAACCTCGCGCTATGTATTTAGTTGAATTAGCTTTAGATATGTGTCGACAAGTTCTAGCGCCTAATGGTAGCTTTGTCGTAAAGGTTTTCCAAGGGGAAGGCTTCGATCAGTATGTGAAAGAAGTCCGAGACATGTTTAAAGCCGTAAAAATTAGAAAACCAGACTCATCGCGAGCTCGCTCTCGAGAGGTCTTCGTCGTAGCCACTGGTTACAAAGGTTAACCATTTTGCTCTCTTGAGAGCGTGTTAACACTATAGCTACAGTTAATGAACTGTAGTACCCTACCTTTAATTACAATTAGTTATCGAGAGGCTTACACCTTGAGTGACATGGCAAAAAATTTAATTCTGTGGCTTGTTATCGCCGTCGTATTGATGTCGGTATTCCAGAGCTTTGGCCCTGGAGAAAGCAATGGCAGAACCGTGGATTACACCACGTTTGTACAGGAAGTTGGCCAAGGCCAGATTCAAGAAGCAACTTTTAAAGACGGTGAAATTAGCTTTGTTCGTCGTGGCGGCGGTGCCAAAATGGTCACTTACATGCCAGTGTATGACCAAAAGCTTCTAGATGACCTAATTAACCAAAACGTGAAAGTACAAGGCACGCCTCCAGAAGAGCAAAGCTTGCTTGGTACTATCTTCATCTCTTGGTTCCCAATGATCTTACTGATTGGTGTATGGATTTTCTTCATGCGTCAAATGCAAGGCGGCGGTGGTAAAGGCGCCATGTCTTTTGGTAAGAGTAAAGCTCGAATGATGAGCGAAGAACAAATCAAGACAACTTTTGCTGACGTTGCTGGTTGTGACGAAGCAAAAGAAGACGTGAAAGAACTGGTGGACTACCTACGCGATCCAAGCCGCTTCCAAAAACTGGGCGGTAAGATTCCAACGGGTGTTCTAATGGTTGGTCCTCCTGGTACGGGTAAAACGCTTCTAGCGAAAGCCATTGCCGGTGAGGCGAAAGTACCATTCTTTACTATCTCTGGTTCTGATTTCGTAGAAATGTTCGTTGGTGTTGGTGCATCTCGTGTGCGTGACATGTTTGAACAAGCAAAGAAAGCTGCACCTTGTATCATCTTTATCGATGAGATCGATGCGGTAGGTCGTCAACGTGGCGCAGGTGTTGGTGGTGGTCATGATGAACGTGAACAAACACTAAACCAAATGCTCGTTGAGATGGATGGTTTCGAAGGTAACGAAGGTATTATCGTTATCGCTGCGACTAACCGTCCGGACGTGCTAGACCCTGCGCTACTGCGTCCTGGTCGTTTTGACCGTCAAGTGGTAGTTGGTCTTCCAGATGTACGTGGCCGTGAACAGATCCTAAAAGTTCACATGCGTAAGGTCCCTCTAGCGGGTGATGTAGAGCCTTCTCTCATCGCACGTGGTACTCCAGGCTTCTCTGGTGCTGACCTAGCAAACTTAGTTAACGAAGCAGCCCTGTTTGCTGCGCGCGGTAACAAGCGCAACGTTTCTATGGTTGAGTTTGAACTGGCGAAAGACAAAATCATGATGGGTGCTGAGCGCCGTTCAATGGTGATGTCTGAGGAAGTGAAAGAGTCAACCGCATACCACGAAGCGGGTCACGCGATTGTTGGTCGCTTGGTTCCTGAACACGATCCAGTGTACAAAGTGTCTATCATTCCACGTGGTCGTGCGTTGGGTGTAACAATGTACCTTCCAGAGCAGGACCGCGTGAGTATGTCTCGCCAACACCTAGAATCAATGATTTCTAGCTTGTACGGTGGTCGTTTAGCAGAAGAACTTATCTACGGTGCTGACAAAGTATCAACCGGTGCTTCTAATGATATCGAGCGCGCAACAGATATTGCTCGTAAGATGGTTACTCAATGGGGTTTCTCTGAAAAGCTTGGCCCTCTGCTGTATGCAGAAGATGAAGGCGAAGTGTTCTTAGGGCGTAGTGTAACTCAGACTAAACATGTGTCTGACGATACAGCGAAGTTGATTGATGACGAAGTTCGTCAGATCATTGACCGCAACTACGATCGTGCGAAGAAGATTCTTCAAGAGAACATGGATATCATGCATGCGATGAAAGATGCGCTGATGAAGTATGAAACCATTGATGCTCGCCAGATTGATGACTTAATGGAGCGCAAAGCTGAAATTCGTGAGCCTGCGGGCTGGAGTGATAACTCAGCAAGCAAACCAGAAGACAGCGACAAGCCTCAAGCAAAGCAAGAAGTTAAAGAAGAAGCAACGGAGACTGCGAAAGATGCAGAACAGCCTAGCTCTTCTGAAACAACTTCTAACGAAGCGCCTGAAAAGAAAGACTCTGAATAAAGAGTATCGATAATATTAAACCCCGAGTTATCTCGGGGTTTTTGTGTTTATGATGATGATTACAGCAAATAACAAATCTTTGGACCTTTCGCGTCCACATGTCATGGCCATTCTAAATGTGACACCGGATTCCTTTTCGGATGGCGGTAAATACAACTCAATTGAACTTGCTCTTGCTCAAGTTGATAAAATGATAAAGGCTGGTGTAAGTATTGTTGATGTTGGTGGTGAATCAACAAGACCTGGTGCACCGGATGTGTCTTTGGAAGAAGAGCTTAGGCGTGTTGTCCCAGTAATCAAAGCCATTCGTGAAAAATATGATGTATGGATTTCCGTTGACACCAGTAAAGCAGAAGTGATGCGTCAAGCAATTGATGCTGGGGCTGATTTGATCAATGACATCCGCTCGCTGCAAGAGCCAGGTGCTCTGGAAGTCGCAGCAGAAGCAAACCTTCCAATTTGTCTGATGCATATGAAAGGTCAGCCTAGGACCATGCAAGTTGACCCTCATTATGATGATTTAATGGGGGACGTGTCGGCTTTTCTAGAAGAACGTATCGCGGCGTGTGAAGCAGCAGGGATTGATAAATCTCAACTGATTCTCGATCCTGGGTTTGGCTTTGGCAAAACAATCGAACACAATTATCATATGCTTGCTCATCTTGAAAAGTTTCATGAATTCGGCCTGCCTATTTTGGCTGGCATGTCTCGTAAATCCATGATCTTCAAACTGTTAGACAAGCCAGCGGCTGAGTGTACGAACGCAAGTGTCGTTTGTGCTACGATTGCCGCGATGAAAGGCGCGCAGATCATTCGCGTGCATGACTTTGAAGAGACAATCGAAGCGATGAAAGTTGTTGAGATGACGAAAAACAATATTTAAAAATAATAAAGGAAAGTTTATGTCGAATGAAAGACGTTACTTTGGTACTGACGGTGTGCGCGGTAAAGTAGGACAATACCCAATCACTCCAGACTTCGTACTTAAGCTTGGCTGGGCTGCTGGTCGTGTACTAGCGAAACAAGGCACAAAGAAAGTTATCATAGGTAAAGATACACGTATTTCAGGTTATATGCTTGAATCTGCACTAGAGGCTGGCCTTGCAGCTGCGGGACTTAAAGCAACATTTACTGGTCCCATGCCAACTCCAGCTGTGGCATATTTAACTCAGACTTTCCGTGCCGAGGCTGGTATTGTGATTTCTGCATCACATAACCCATATTACGACAACGGCATTAAATTCTTTTCTTCTGAGGGTACTAAGCTACCTGACGATATCGAATTGGCGATCGAAGCTGAGTTAGATAAAGAAATTGAATGTGTGGAGTCTGCTGAGCTTGGTAAAGCAACCCGCCTAAATGATGCAGCTGGTCGTTACATCGAATTCTGTAAGAGTACTTTCCCATCTGAGTTGAGCCTTGCGAACTTTAAGATCGTAGTAGACTGTGCGCACGGTGCAACGTACCACATCGCTCCAAATGTTTTCAAAGAACTTGGGGCAGAAGTTATCGCTATGGGCGTAGAGCCTAACGGCATCAACATTAATGAAAAAGTGGGCGCAACAGACGTACGAGCACTTCAACAGCGTGTTGTTGAAGAGCAAGCGCACCTTGGTCTCGCATTTGATGGTGATGGTGACCGCATCATTATGGTCGATCACCTAGGTAACAAAGTTGATGGTGACCAAATTGCTTATATCATCGCTCGTGATGCTCTTCGTCGTGGTGAGCTAAAGGGTGGTGTTGTTGGTACACTAATGACTAACTTGGGTATGGAAAATGGTTTAAAGCAGCTAGGCATTCCGTTTGTACGTGCCGCTGTTGGTGACCGTTATGTCATGGAGCAACTGCTAGAAAAAGGTTGGAAAATTGGTGCTGAAAACTCAGGCCATGTGATCTTATTAGATAAAGTCACAACCGGCGATGCGATTGTTGCTGCACTTCAAGTACTTGCTTCTGTAATTGGCAGCGATATGTCTTTATATGAACTATCGCAAGGAATGACACTATATCCTCAGGTTTTAGAAAATGTCCGTTTCTCAGGAGAAAGTAACCCTCTTGAAGCTACAGCTGTATTAAACGCTGTCGCTGAAGTAGAGGCGACACTTGGTGATAAAGGGCGTGTACTGCTGCGTAAGTCTGGCACTGAGCCTTTGATCCGCGTTATGGTGGAAGGCGAAGATGGTGAACTAGTTCAACACTCAGCATTGAAAATCGCTGAGGCTGTTAAAGCAAGTTGTTAATCATTGCGTTAAAGCATGTCTTGAATGAAAAGGGCATCTTTTGCTCTTTTTTTGAGCGCTTAACGCATTGGCATTGATTTTTTACTAATTTTCCCTTGTCAGCGTTACTGGCTTTCGCTAGTATTGCTCCGCCTCCCGTTAGGAGGTCGCTAGCCTTGTTCATAATGATTTATTCTTTTGAACGGCGCTGGCTCAACAATTTGGAACATAGGTGGAAAAAATGTTTTCAGTTCTACTTGTGATTTACCTGTTGGCAGCGCTTGGTGTGATTGGCCTTGTGTTGATTCAACAAGGTAAAGGCGCAGATATGGGAGCCTCGTTCGGTGCTGGTGCTTCAAACACAGTGTTTGGTGCTGGCGGCTCGGGTAATTTCTTAACCCGAACAACTGCTATTTTAGCAACCGTATTCTTTATCGTTAGCTTGTTACTTGGTCGTATGTCTACGCACCAGACTGAATCACAATGGGTAGACCCAACGTTAGGTCAACCAGTTGTTGAACAAGTTAAGGATGCAGCGAGTGAAGTTCCTGCCCCAGCGGGTGATGAAATTCCTCAATAAGCTGTAAGGTTTTGATGCCGAGATGGTGAAATTGGTAGACACGCTAGCATGAGGTGCTAGTGCCTTAGGTGTGAGGGTTCGAGTCCCTCTCTCGGCACCATGTATTTACAAACTTGTAAATCACTTGTTTGCGAGTATAATGCTCAGCAAGTCGGACGCGGGGTGGAGCAGCTTGGTAGCTCGTCGGGCTCATAACCCGAAGGTCGTCGGTTCAAATCCGGCCCCCGCAACCAATCTCTTTCTTTAAAAGGAAATCGTAGATTGGCAAGTTTGCGTAGTGCTAACCACACTACGAGTTAAGAAAAGCAATTGTTGGCTATTCTTAACGTATCAGGGTCCAGCAGCATAAAACCCCGACTATCGGGGTTTTTTGTTATCTGAGCTTTTTGAAATAGCTCAGATACTGCTTGGTTTTTTGATTGGGCTCTGAGCCCTTTTTTTGTTTCTGGAGTGGTTAAATGACTGGTTTAGAAAGACAACTTACTGAAATGCTTGACGCGCCAGTAGCGGCATCAGGTTATGAGTTAGTTGGATTAGAATTCATTCGTGCAGGCGCGCACTCAACGTTACGTATCTACATTGACCATGAAAATGGTATTAACGTAGACGACTGTGCAGAAGTTAGCCACCAAGTTAGTGCAGTTTTAGACGTTGAAGATCCAATTTCTGTTGCTTACAGCCTAGAAGTGTCTTCTCCAGGTTTAGAAAGACCACTTTTTAAAGCAGCACATTACGAGCAATTTATTGGTCACGAGGTCAGCATCGTATTGAAAATGGCTGTAGCAAACCGTCGTAAGTGGAAAGGTATTATCCACGGTGTTGATGGCGAAACAGTGACAATTACTGTAGACGGTCAGCAAGAAGAGTTTGCTCTAAGTAACATTTCCAAAGCTAACCTGATCCCTAAATTTTAGTTCCCTAAAAAAGTTTAAGCTTAGAGGCTAAATACAATGAGTAAAGAAATTTTAGCGGTAGCAGAAGCGGTATCGAACGAAAAAGCGGTACCTCGTGAGCGTATCTTTGAGGCTCTTGAGATTGCTCTAGCAACTTCTACAAAGAAAAAATACGAAATCGAAATCGACGTACGTGTTGCCATTGACCGTAAAACCGGTGAGTTTGTAACTTACCGCCGTTGGTTAGTTGTTGATGACGTTGAGAACCCTACAAAAGAGATCTCACTAGAAGCAGCGCAATACGAAGATGACTCAATCGAGCTTGGCGACTACGTAGAAGACGAAATCGAATCAGTAACGTTTGACCGTATTACGACTCAAACTGCTAAGCAAGTTATCGTACAAAAAGTTCGTGAAGCTGAGCGCGCACAAATCGTTGAACAGTTCATCGACAATGAAGGTGATCTAATCACTGGTGTCGTGAAAAAAGTAAACCGTGACACAATCGTGCTTGATCTTGGTAATAACGCTGAAGCGGTAATCCTGCGTGATGACCAACTTCCTCGTGAAAACTTCCGTCCAGGCGACCGTGTACGTGGCCTTCTTTACAAAGTCGCGCCTGAAGCACGTGGTTTCCAATTGTTCATCACTCGTTCTAAGCCAGAAATGTTGGCAGAACTGTTCCGTGTTGAAGTGCCTGAAATCGCAGAAGATATTATCGAGTTGAAAGGCGCGGCACGTGATCCTGGTTCTCGCGCTAAGATCGCTGTCAAAACAAATGACAAACGTATCGACCCTGTAGGTGCGTGTGTTGGTATGCGTGGTGCACGTGTACAAGCTGTTTCTGGCGAACTTGGTGGGGAGCGTATCGATATTGTGCTTTGGGATGATAACCCAGCTCAATTCGTTATCAACGCAATGGCGCCAGCTGATGTTGCTTCTATCATCGTTGATGAGGATGCACACTCAATGGACATCGCAGTTGAAGCTGACAACCTAGCGCAAGCTATCGGTCGTAACGGTCAAAACGTGCGTCTAGCATCTCAACTAACAGGTTGGGAACTGAATGTTATGACAGTTGCTGATCTTCAGAAGAAACACGCTGAAGAATCACAAGCATCTATTGAAAACTTCATGAAGTACCTAGATATTGAAGAAGACTTCGCTCAACTTCTTGTTGAAGAAGGTTTCTCAACGCTAGAAGAAATCGCATACGTGCCAGTTAACGAGCTACTAGAAATCGATGGTTTGAATGAAGAACTAATCGAAGAGCTTCGTGGACGTGCAAAAGATGCACTAACGACGATCGCACTAGCACAAGAAGAGTCTTTTGAAGGTCTAGAACCAGCTGAGGACCTACTTGCACTTGAAGGTCTTGAGCGTGAGATGGCATTTAAATTGGCAGCGAAAGGTGTAGCGACACTGGAAGATCTTGCTGACCAAGGTATTGACGATTTAGAAGGTATCGAAGGCCTGACCGAAGAACGTGCAGGTGAGCTAATTATGGCCGCACGTAACATCTGTTGGTTCGGCGAAGAAGCATAATTTTCGGCAAGGAGGAAGCGGCATGACACAATTAACAGTTAAAGCACTGAGTGATGAGATTGGTACGCCAGTCGACCGCTTGATTGAACAACTTGCTGACGCTGGCATTAAAAAGGCGAGCTCTGACAATGTTACTGATGAAGAGAAGCAGAAGCTTCTCTCTCATTTAAAGAAAGAACACGGTGATAAATCAGGTGATTCAGAGCCGACTCGCCTTACGCTTCAGCGTAAAACTCGTAGTACACTTAGTGTGAACGCGGGTGGTGGTAAGAGTAAGAATGTTCAGGTTGAGGTGCGCAAAAAACGTACATACGTGAAGCGCAGCACAATTGAAGATGAAGCGAAACGTGAAGCTGAAGAAGCAGCACAACGTGAAGCAGAAGAAGCAGCAAAACGTGCAGCAGAAGAAGCTGCAAAACGTGAAGCTGAAGAAGCTGCGAAACGTGAAGCTGAAGAAGCTGCAAAACGTGAAGCGGAAGAAAAAGCGAAACGTGAAGCTGAAGAAAAAGCGAAGCGAGACGTAGATACGAATGCACAACGTAATGCTGAAGAAAAAGCAAAGCGTGATGCTGAAGAGAAAATTAAGCAAGAAGCAGCGCGAAAAGAGGCCGACGAGCTTAAACGTCGTCAGGAAGAAGAAGCTAAGCGTAAGGCTGAAGAGGAAAGTCAGCGCAAGCTTGAAGAAGCTCGCGAATTGGCTGAAAAGAATAAAGAGCGTTGGTCTGCTGCAGAAGAGAAAAAGGGTGATATGGAAGATACAGATTACCATGTAACGACTTCACAATACGCACGTGAAGCCGAAGATGAAGCAGATCGCAAAGTAGAAGGCGGTCGTCGTAAGAAGAAAAAAGCAGCTTCGGGTAAAGACGACCAAGCTCGCGGTGGCCGTAACAACCAACGTGGCGGTAGAGGTCGTAAGGGCAAACTTGCTAAGCCGACTTCAATGCAGCACGGGTTTGATAAGTCAGCAACGGTTGCTAAGCAAGACGTTGTAATTGGCGAAACGATCGTTCTATCAGAACTTGCTAACAAGATGTCGGTTAAAGCGACAGAAGTTATCAAAGTAATGATGAAGATGGGCGCTATGGCGACTATCAACCAAGTGATCGACCAAGAAACAGCACAACTTGTTGCTGAAGAAATGGGCCATAAAGTAGTTCTTCGTAAAGAGAACGAACTGGAAGAAGCGGTACTATCTGACCGTGACACTAACGCGGAAGCAGTTCCACGTGCTCCAGTTGTTACTATCATGGGTCACGTTGACCACGGTAAAACGTCAACACTTGACTACATCCGTCGCACACACGTTGCTTCTGGCGAAGCGGGTGGTATTACTCAGCACATTGGTGCGTACCACGTTGAAACAGACAACGGCATGATCACGTTCCTTGATACTCCTGGACACGCAGCGTTTACTGCAATGCGTGCTCGTGGTGCTCAAGCGACAGATATCGTTGTTCTTGTAGTTGCAGCAGACGATGGCGTAATGCCACAAACAGTAGAAGCGATTCAGCACGCGAAAGCGGCAGGCGTTCCTCTAATTGTTGCTGTGAACAAGATCGATAAAGAAGACGCGAACCCAGATAACGTTAAGAACGAGCTTGCTCAATACGACGTTATTCCTGAAGAGTGGGGCGGTGAGAACATGTTCGTTCACATCTCTGCTAAACAGGGTACAAACATCGATGGTCTTCTAGAAGCAATCCTTCTTCAGTCTGAAGTTCTTGAACTTACAGCTGTAGCTGAAGGCATGGCATCTGGTGTTGTTGTTGAATCTCGCCTAGATAAAGGTCGTGGTCCAGTTGCAACAGTACTTGTTCAATCAGGTACACTAAACAAAGGCGACATCGTTCTTTGTGGTCAAGAATACGGCCGTGTTCGTGCAATGCGTGATGAGCTAGGTAAAGAAATTACTTCGGCTGGCCCATCTATCCCTGTAGAGATCCTAGGTCTTTCAGGTGTACCATCTTCAGGTGATGAAGCAACAGTAGTTCGTGACGAGCGTAAAGCGCGTGAAGTAGCTAACTACCGTGCTGGTAAGTTCCGTGAAGTGAAACTTGCTCGTCAGCAGAAATCTAAACTAGAGAACATGTTCTCTAACATGACTGCTGGTGAAGTTGCTGAACTTAACGTTGTACTTAAAGCAGACGTTCAAGGTTCTGTAGAAGCAATCGCAGACTCACTAGTTAAGCTATCTACTGACGAAGTTAAAGTGAACATCGTTGGTTCTGGTGTTGGTGGTATTACGGAAACTGACGTAGTACTAGCGGAAGCTTCAAACGCAATCATCCTTGGCTTTAACGTTCGTGCAGATGCTTCTGCTCGTCGTGCTGTTGAAGCCGCAGCTGTTGACTTACGTTACTACTCAATCATTTACCAATTGATTGACGAAGTGAAACAAGCAATGGGCGGTATGCTTGCTCCAGAATTCAAGCAAGAGATCATTGGTCTTGCTGAAGTTCGTGACGTGTTTAAGTCACCGAAACTGGGCGCTATCGCTGGTTGTATGGTTACAGAAGGTGTGATCAAGCGTAACAACCCAATCCGTGTACTACGTGATAACGTTGTTATTTACGAAGGTGAACTAGAGTCACTGCGTCGTTTCAAAGATGACGTTCAAGAAGTTAAGAATGGCTACGAATGTGGTATCGGCGTTAAGAACTACAATGATGTTCGCGTTGGTGACCAAATCGAAGTCTTCGAAATCGTTGAAATTAAACGTACTCTAGACTAATTGACTAAAATTACTAATATTGTCTTTGAAAGATAAGTAGTAATTGGTTGTTGAATACACCATGGGGGGCTGGCTTTGACCAACCCCCCATTCTTTCTATATAAGAGTAAAGATATGTCAAAAGAATTTAGCCGCACGCAGCGCGTTGCACAGCAGCTGCAAAAAGAACTAGCGATGATCCTTCAACGTGAAGTTCGTGACTCTCGCCTTGGCATGGTGACGATCTCAGACGTAGAAGTCTCTCGTGACCTAGCTTACGCAAAAGTATTTGTGACCTTCCTATGTGTGGGTGAGCAAACACCTGAATCATGTCTAGCAGCGCTACGTGAGCACGAAGTGCACATTCGCATGATGTTAGGTAAGCGTATTCGTCTACGTTTAACGCCAGAAATCCGCTTCCACTATGACAATACGCTTGTTGAAGGTATGCGTATGTCTAACCTAGTGTCTGAAGTCGTTAGTTCAGACAAACAAAAGCAAAAAGATTCTGGTCGTGAGGACGAAGAATAATGGCTCGTCGTCGTAAAGGTCGTCCAATTAATGGCGTTATACTGTTGGACAAACCAACAGGTATCTCTTCCAATGATGCACTGCAAAAAGTAAAGCGAATCTACTTTGCCGAGAAAGCAGGCCACACTGGAGCCTTGGACCCATTAGCGACAGGCATGCTGCCAATTTGCTTGGGTGAAGCGACAAAATTTTCTCAGTTTCTTCTTGATTCTGATAAACGCTACCGCGTGATCGCAAAGCTGGGTGAACGTACCAATACGTCTGACTCGGATGGTGAAGTTGTAGAGACGCGTCCAGTCGATGTTACGTTAGACAAGCTAGAAGCGTGCATCGATCAGTTCCGTGGTGAATCTGATCAAGTGCCTTCCATGTTCTCTGCGTTGAAGTATCAAGGTAAACCCTTGTATGAATACGCTCGTAAAGGCATCGAAGTTCCGCGTGAATCTCGTAAGATCACGGTATATGAGATTGTTCTTCACCGTTTTGAAGGCGATGAAGTAGAGATGGAAGTGCACTGCTCTAAAGGTACCTATATTCGTACTATCGTTGATGATCTGGGCGAAATGTTAGGTTGTGGTGCGCACGTAACTATGCTTCGTCGTACTGGTGTGGCTAAATACCCTTACGAGAATATGGTAACACTTGAGCAACTAAATGAGTTGCTAGAGCAAGCTCACCGCGAGGAACGAGCGCCTCGAGAACTACTGGACCCGCTACTTTTGCCAATGGATACAGCGGTAGAAGACTTACCAGAAGTCAACTTGGTGCCTGAACTGGCGGATATGGTCCAACATGGGCAGCCCGTTCAAGTATTTGGTGCTCCGACAGAGGGCTCACTTCGCCTTACTATGGGTGAAGAACGCTTATTTATTGGCGTTGGCGAAATGAACGAAGATGGCAAAATCGCTCCTAAGCGATTGGTCGTGTTCCGAGATGACGTTGCATCCAAGTAAATGATTGAAAATACCGACCTGAGTGTCGGTATTTTTATATTGCACGAGATAGGAAATTTCCCTATAATCCTCGCTTCGCGTAGCGGCTGAATCAGAGATTGGCTGCTACAACTTTAAACCTACTCTTATTAGGAGAGAATTATGTCTCTGAATGCAGAAACTAAAGCAGCAATCGTTGCAGAATACGCACAAGGCGAAGGCGACACTGGTTCACCAGAAGTTCAAGTAGCTCTACTTACAGCTTCTATCAACCACCTACAAGGTCACTTCAAAGCGCACAAAGGCGATCACCACAGCCGTCGTGGTCTTCTACGCATGGTTTCTCGTCGTCGTAAGCTTCTAGATTACCTAAAAGGTAAAAACCTAGCTCGCTACCAAGACCTAATCAAACGTCTAGGCCTACGTCGCTAATCAGCGACTGCATAGCAGTTTGTCTAAAAAGGGGCTTTATGCCCCTTTTTTGTTGCCTAAATTTAGCCAAATTAGACTTATGCCGTTATAATACTGGCGGCTAAACCTTGTAAGAGGTTTTCTCAAAAGCTCATAGCATTACAGTCAACCACGTCGACCAAAAGGTCGCGACTATTCAAAAGGAATTTCCGAGTTTCTTTTTACTAGTCGCGATTCGTAATGCCTTGAGTGTCAATTAACACATCTAAGATTTCTTTAAGCACTAAAGGAAGATTAGAAACAAGGAATAACAATGTTCGAAAAACCAGTTGTTAAAACGTTCCAGTACGGTAACCACACAGTTACTTTAGAAACTGGCGTTATTGCACGTCAAGCTACAGCAGCAGTTATGGTCACAATGGATGATACGTCTGTATTCGTATCTGTTGTAGGTAAAAAAGAAGCCGTTGCAGGTCAAGACTTCTTCCCACTAACGGTTAACTACCAAGAGCGTACTTACGCTGCGGGTAAAATCCCAGGCGGCTTCTTCAAACGTGAAGGTCGTCCTTCTGAAGGCGAAACGCTAACAGCTCGTCTAATCGACCGTCCAATCCGTCCGCTATTCCCAGACGCGTTTAAAAACGAAGTTCAGGTTATCGCGACAGTAATGTCTGTAAACCCAGATGTTCAGCCAGATATCGTTACAATGATCGGTACTTCTGCTGCTCTTGCTATCTCTGGCATTCCATTCAACGGCCCTATCGGTGCGGCGCGTGTTGGTCATATCGATGGTCAGCTTGTACTTAACCCTAGCCAAACTGAACTAGAAACTTCTAAGCTTGACCTTGTTGTTGCAGGTACAGAGTCAGCAGTACTGATGGTTGAGTCAGAAGCGGACAACCTAACTGAAGAAGAAATGCTAGCGGCGGTTGTTTATGGTCATGACCAACAACAAGTTGCTATTCAAGCTATCAACGAATTCAAAGCAGAAGTTGCAACTCCTGCTTGGGATTGGGTTGCTCCTGAAGAGAACACAGCGCTTAAAAATAAGATTGCTGATCTAGCAGAAGCTAAACTTGTTGAAGCTTACCAAATTACTGAGAAAATGGCTCGTTACGACCGCATCCATGAGATCGCTGCGGAAGTAAATGAAGTTCTTCTTGCTGAAGATCCTGAAGCAGACACAAAAGAAATCCACACTATCTTCCATGATCTAGAGAAGACAGTAGTACGTAGCCGTATTATTGCAGGTAACCCTCGTATCGATGGCCGTGAAAAAGACATGGTTCGTGCACTAGATGTACGTACTGGTGTTCTTCCTCGTACTCACGGTAGCGCGCTATTCACTCGTGGTGAAACTCAGGCGATCGTTACTGCAACGCTAGGTACTCAGCGTGATGCTCAAATCATCGATGAGCTAACTGGTGAGCGTAAAGATCACTTCCTACTGCACTACAACTTCCCTCCATACTGTGTAGGTGAAACTGGTTTTGTAGGTTCTCCTAAGCGTCGTGAAATCGGCCACGGTAAACTGGCGAAGCGTGGTATTGCTGCAGTAATGCCTTCTGTTGATGAGTTCCCATACACAGTACGTGTTGTATCGGAAATCACTGAATCTAACGGTTCATCTTCAATGGCTTCAGTATGTGGTACTTCTCTTGCACTTATGGACGCAGGTGTGCCAATCAAAGCATCTGTTGCTGGTATCGCAATGGGTCTTGTTAAAGAAGGTGACGATTTCGTTGTACTTTCTGACATCCTTGGCGATGAAGACCACCTAGGTGACATGGACTTTAAAGTAGCAGGTACTAACACTGGTATCACTGCACTTCAAATGGACATCAAGATCGAAGGCATCACTAAAGAAATCATGCAAATTGCGCTTAACCAAGCTCAAGGCGCACGTAAGCACATCCTATCTGTAATGGATGAAGCAATCTCTGGTGCTCGTGAAGACATCTCTGAATTTGCTCCGCGTATTCACACGATGAAGATCAGCGCTGAGAAGATCAAAGACGTTATCGGTAAAGGTGGTGCAGTTATCCGTGCTCTAACTGAAGAGACTGGTACAACTATCGAAATCGAAGACGACGGTACTATCAAGATTGCGGCAACTGAAGGCACTGCTGCGAAAGAAGCTATCCGCCGTATCGAAGAGATCACTGCTGAAGTTGAAGTGGGCCGTATCTACACAGGTAAAGTTGCACGTCTAGCAGACTTCGGTGCATTCGTAACGGTTCTTCCAGGCAAAGATGGTCTTGTACACATTTCTCAAATCGCAGAAAAACGCGTAGAGAAAGTGTCTGACTACCTAGCTGAAGGTCAAGAAGTTCAAGTTAAAGTTCTTGAAATCGACCGCCAAGGCCGTGTACGTCTAAGCATGAAAGAAGCGGTAGAAAAGCCAGCTGAAGAAGCTGCTGCTGAAGCACCAGCTGCTAAAGACGAGTAAGACAAAATGAGACTTTCAGCCTTTTATTAGATTAAGGGCCTGAAAGCATGTTATAAAAGGGGAGCATTTTCGCTCCCCTTTTTTGGTTTGTTTCGATGTATTAACCTCAAACGAGGTTATCGCCTATATTGCATTAAGAGAAATAAATCTTGAGCGGTCCAAACAGGAGTATCAATTAGTGAAATGGTTTCAAACCGCAATTTTATGTGTTGCTATCGCGCTGACCGGTTGTGCAAATACTTCTCAACAATCAGCACAAAAGTGGTTATATCCACCGATGGCGGTGCCACTTCAGCCTAGTGTTCAACAAGAAGTACAAATCGCGCGTCTCTCGCAGTTGCTACAACGTCCCGACCTTAGTGATGAAGTGCGCGCTAAAATGCATTATGAGCGCGGTAGCTACTACGACAGCGTTGGTTTACGTGATCTTGCCCGTTTGGACTTTAACCAGTCTTTGCAGTTGAATCCTGCTCAGCCGGACATCTTCAATCTTTTGGGAGTATACTTTACCCAAGTAGGAGAGTTTGATGCGGCATATGAAGCGTTTGACTCGACCATAGAGTTGGCTCCTGATAATACCTATGCTGAGCGCAACCGTGCGATTGCACTGTATTATGGTGGCAGAATCGATCTCGCTTTAGAAGATATGACCAAGCATTATCAAGAAATGCCAACGGATCCTTTTCGTTCATTATGGCTGTACATCATCGAAGCTGAGCAAAATCCAGAGCAAGCAAAAGCCAATCTTCAACAGCGTTATTTACGAGATCGTAGTGAAGAGTGGGGATGGGTTCTTGTTGCCATCATGCTACGAGACGTCTCGGACGAAGACGCGCTTAAAGCAATTATGGATGGAACGAGAGAGAACTATCGCCTAGCTGAACGATTGACGGAAACGTATTTCTACCTTGGAAAGCGTAATCAGCTTGAAGGTGATATCGCAAGTGCCATCTCACTTTATAAGCTCGCGATTTCGTTCAACGTTTACGATTATGTTGAGCATCGCTATTCTTTCTTGGAGTTGGCGCAAATTTACGATCAATTACAGCAAGATAGATTGGCCAAGTTAAAGGCTGCCAAGAAGCTGGAAATTGAATGATTTAGAGCCGCTCGATGAGAGCGGCTTTTTTTATGATTGAACTTGATGAGTGACTCATTTAAAATAGTTAGTCTTGCTAACTAAGTGGTGGTGGCTTTTATGGCATTAGAAGAAAGCTTGATTGATTTAGAGCGTTTTTGCGCCAAAGCTTGGCGTGTCTATGCCAAAGAAGATCCATTATCACATCTAAGCTTTAATGAGTTCGATTATTTACGTGTGATTCAGGTTTACCCTGAGGGTGTGCGAATAACCGATCTTGCAGAAGAGCTGCAAGTGACTAAGCCTTCCGCATCGACAATGGTTGTGCGTTTGGAAAAAAAGGGTTTGGTGAAACGCATCGCATGTAATGAGGATGCTCGTGCTAAGCGTGTGTTGCTTACGGAAGAAGTCGCAGAAAAAATGTCTTTGGAGCAGGTAGTGTACAAAGATATCTCTGACCAAATGATGCAACAATTAAATCAGCAAGAAGCTGAACAGTTACAAGCTTTATTGAATAAAGCATTGAGTAATAAGTCATTTTAAACTAAAGCAAAGGCCTCAGCTGTATGGTTTAGTTTTTGTTGTTTCATCTTTCTTTTATTTAATTTAACCATTTAGTTAGTCTTGCTAATTAAATGGTTAGCTTTGCTAACTACTGGTGACAGTCATGCAAAACTCAATTTATAGACAGTTTTGGAAATATACGATTCCAACCGTCGCAGCAATGCTCGTAAACGGTTTGTATCAAATAGTTGATGGCATTTTTATTGGCCGTTATGTTGGCGCTGACGGATTAGCTGGGATCAATGTTGCGTGGCCTATTATCGGTTCGATCCTCGGTATAGGAATAATGATTGGGGTGGGGACTGGCGCGCTGACTTCGATCAAGCAAGGAGAGAACGATCATGAAGGCGCTAAGCGAATCCTAACGACCGGATTGACGTTGTTAGCGGCATTGATGCCGGTCGTTGCTACAATATTGTTCTTGTTTTCGGATGAATTTATTCGCTGGCAAGGTGCGGAAGGGCGAGTGTTTGAACTTGCGCTGCAATATTTGCATATTCTGATTGTCGCGTGCGTATTCACGTTGGGTTCTATCGCAGTTCCGTTTCTGTTACGCAATGACGACAGCCCGAACTTAGCAACGATTTTGATGGTCATCGGTGCCGTTATTAACATCGTATTAGACTACGTATTTATTGCTTGGTTGGAGTGGGAGTTAACCGGAGCCGCTATTGCCACTGCACTTGCACAATTAGTGGTCACTGTGCTCGGTATTGGTTACTTCTTTACTTCAAAAGCAACATTACGCCTTCGTATCCGCGACTTCAAAGTTCAGGTTGATGCTGCACCAAAGATTATCATGATAGGTACATCAAGTTTCTTTATGTACGCCTACGGCTCTGTGATGGTGGCACTGCACAACGCGTTATTTGCTCAATACGGAAGTGCAATGTTGATCGGAGCGTACGCCATTTTGGGGTACATCGTGACGGTTTACTATCTGATAGCCGAAGGAATTGCGAATGGTATGCAGCCTTTAGTGAGCTTCAACCACGGTGCACGTAATCAGGAGAACATCAGAAAGTTATTAAAGGTCGCGATGGGGACATCTGTGCTTGGTGGGGTGGCGTTCGTTGTTTTGATGAACCTTTTCCCGTACGAACTGGTTGCGGTGTTTAATAATGCTGACCAACAGTTGATTGATAGCACTGTGATCGGGATTCGTTTACACATGTTTGCGTTGTTCTTAGATGGTTTTTTAGTTGTGGCGGCCGCGTACTATCAATCAGTAAACAAAGGCAGCAAAGCTATGTTTGTAACACTAGGCAACATGCTGGTCCAGTTGCCATTCTTATTCATTATGCCGAAACTTTTCGGCGTGACAGGCATTTGGTTAGCTTTCCCATTGTCTAACATTGCATTGAGTTTGGTCGTGATCAGTATGTTGTGGCGAGATGTGAAAAAGCTGCTTAATGAAACTTCGGCTGAGCCAACAGTGCAAGCCTGTTAACAATGGCTGATAGAGAAAAGCGAGGTTGGGCCTCGCTTTTCTTTTTTGGGGAGCTAAATGTTTTTTACTTCTAAGCCAGCTAGCTGATGCCAATAGCCATTGCATTGGCGGCTTTCAAGTTTTTCAGGGTTGTCGCCGTGCTCGTTTGAGCGAAAATGCTCTAACTCAGAAAGTGTACTCACACCGAGAGGGCTTAATCGGACCACATCAACTAGGCCTTGCATACTTGGTAAGTCATTGATCAGGTTATAACAATACCCTGATTGCGTTTGAATGCCGTTAAGGTTAAAGACTTCTTGTCCTTCTTGGCTGCTGACCTGGATACCCGTAGGGTATTTGATACAGCAGGTTTCGCAATCGTCTTTCGCTAGGTTTTCAGCTCGGGCTGTGAAACAGCGAGCGGAATATGCTAAAGGCAAATAACCGTGGCTAAATACCTCAACTTCAAACTTGTTACGAATACCAAGCTCGTCACACTGAACCAAAGTATCGTTTAACCATTCGCGAGAGAGCTCGACAGGCATGCACCAACGCATCATACCTTGCTTCAAAAATAAGTTGAGCGTGTGTGCGTTATAAGTATTGATTGCAGGGCCAACGACGAAAGGCACTTTATGCTCTGATGCCAATTGAACAGCAGATACGTCATTTGCTTCAATCGCGAAGTCACCGTTGTCGATGTACTTCCTCATTATGTTTACTTCACTCGGAGCTTCTAGTAGTGCCATTGTTGATAGCACCACTTGCTTGCCAGATGCAGACAGCTCTTTTGCGATTTCAAGCCAATGCGAAGGCTTCATTTCTCGACGTTTTGAACATACGGTTTCCCCAAGATAGATGATGTCCGCGGAGCTTGATTTCGCTTGTTCATAAAACGCTTCGATGTCTTGTTTTGGCCAGAAGTACAACAGCGGGCCAAGCGCGTATTTCATTGAATTATCCATCTTAACCTCTACTGCCATTTGCGGTGATAAGCACCAAGTGTGGTCTGCGTACCTTCAGACACGTTTGCCAATGCGGCATCCCAAGCCGCTTCGACTTGGTAAGCTTCTGGGTTTGCTTGGTAACGGTCAATCGCGGCTCGCCATGTTCGAGTGACTTGTTCTACGTAAGCAGGGCTACGTTGGCGACCTTCAATTTTTACAGACGCCACATTTGCAGCAAATAGTTCTGGCAGCATAGAGAGGGTGTTCAAACTGGTTGGTTCTTCCAGTGCGTGGTAGCGTTTTTTCTCGCCTTCGATTTCTGCTTCGAAACGACCTTTACACAAGGTAGGGTAGCCCGCATTTTCACCGGCGCTGTAGCGATCGATCAAAATGTCGTTAAGGCGGGATTCCAGACCATTTTCTGTTTCTTGCCAGCGAACGTACTTAGCTGGAGAGCATGCTCCCACAGTGTTTGGAGACTCGCCTGTCATGTATGACGATAGGTAGCAGCGACCTTCAGACATGATGCAAAGGCTACCAAAAGCAAAGACTTCTAACTCGACATCGCTAGTGATGTTGCGTGAGAGCTGTTTGACCTGATGAATCGATAAAACGCGGGGTAGCACTACCCGTTTTACGTTGAAGTTTTGTTTGTAAAAATCAATGGCTGCGACGTTGGTCGCTGATGCTTGCACTGAAAGGTGTAGTTCCAGATGGGGATATTTGCGAGCCGCGTACTCCAGCACTGCAATGTCTGCAACAATCAGCGCGTCTACACCCAGTGCCGCTGCATTGTCTACTGCGTTCGTCCAGCGCTCGAAGCCATTGGGATGAGCGAAGGTATTCAACGCGACATGAATTTTTTTATTGCGGTCATGAACGTATTGCACCGCTTTTTCTAATTTCTTGCCGTTAAAGTTGAGGCCAGCAAAGTGACGGGCGTTGGTATCATCTTTGAAACCAATGTAGACGGCATCGGCACCGCAATCAATCGCAGTTTTTAACGCAGGCAGGTTACCCGCGGGACACAAGAGTTCCATATGCTCACAATCATTGAAAATAAAAAGGTGTCCGCATTTTATGAAGAATTATGAATAGCGAAATTGACCTAAGTTAGGTTTAGCTCAATAAAGTCGATATTTACCCCTTGCGAGTAAGGGTATCGGGTCGAGGTTAGTTCTTGTGACGACGATTCTGTACAAACAGCTCTTCAATTTCATGTTTTGGCTGCGGGCGATAAAAATGGAATCCTTGAATCGCATTACATTGAAGGTTAGAGAGCAGGGTCGCTTGCTGGTGGGTTTCCACCCCCTCGGCAACGACAGTTAAGTCGAGCGACTTACCTAGGTTAATGATGTTTTCAATCACAGTGACTTGTTTCGGTAGTGTGTCGATATCATTAATAAAAGCGCGGTCGATTTTTAGCTCGTCAATAGGGAAACGCGCTAAGTAAGAAAGAGAAGAGTAGCCGGTACCAAAGTCATCGATAGAGAGAGCGAAGCCAAGCTTTTTAATCGCATTCAACATTTGCAGTGTATGTTCGCTATCACTCATCACGGCACTTTCGGTTAGCTCGAAGGTAATGCAGCTTGGATCAAGCTCGGTAGTGCGAAGCAGCTTTTCCATAAAGTCGATCAGCTGTGGGTTGCCAAATTGCTCGGGAGAGAGGTTGATGGCGACACGGCCTGGCAGTATGCCTTGTTGCTTCCAACGTTTTACCGTATTGAAAACATCACGCATCACGACACGTCCAAGGTGTTCTATTAACCCAGCGCGCTCGGCGACAGGAATGAATGAGCCAGGACTAATGTACCCTTCGACTGGATGCTTCCAACGAACGAGCGCTTCTGCGCCGTTGATACTGAAGTCTCGCGCGTTAACCTTAGGTTGATACCACACTTCCAAACCGTTCTGCTGCAATGCTTTTTGCAGTTCGATTTCAAGCCACAAACGCATACGCGCTTCTTTGTTCATTTGATCGTTAAATTTGATCAGACGATTTCTACCACGATCTTTGGCTTCATACATCGCAGTATCGGCATTTTGTAGTAGGATTCGCGCATCTTGTCCGTCTTCAGGGTATCGAACGCTACCAATTGAACAGGCAAGGCGTTTACTGAAGTGGTGCAAGTCGAAAGGTTGGTTGATCAACGAGATAATGCGATCGGACAAAATTTCAGCCATGCGGGTGTTTTCTGGCTCCGGCAGAATGACGCCAAACTCATCGCCACCCAAATGACCAATAATCGCTTGGTTTGGTAGTAACCGTTTAAGACGGGCCGATACCTCTTGAATCACTTTATCGCCAATATGGTGACCAAGTGAGTCATTAATGTTTTTGAAGTTATCGATATCCAAATAGAACACCAGAAGCGGTGTTTGCTTTTTGATCAGCTGTTCCAAACGTTTGGTGAAGCCAAAGCGGTTGTAGAGTTTGGTGAGCGAGTCAATGTGTATGTCTTCATTCGATGCAGAAGACAGGTTTTTGGGCGCATCATCAGCATCTTGGATTAGGATAATTTGAGATTCGCTACCTAATATCGCCGTGGAATCCGCGTGTAGCTGAACTTTCCGTTCAAAGCCGCATCTTGCACTGGTTAAGCAGACAAAAGGTTTGTCAGAAATTAATGTACTCAATCGATGACTAAATACCTTTTTACTGTTTTCATCGATGAATAAACGACTTAGCTCTTCGCCCAACAATTCATGAGGAGAGTTAAGTCCGAGAAGGCGCGCTGATGCGGGGTTCGCAGAGATGACAATATCATCTTCGATAAGCAGTAAGCCGTCTGGTAGCAGTTGTGTTAACTTCGCAAACTTACTTTCGGACTCTTCTAAGGAGCGAACGAGTATCTGCTTTTCTGAAGTATCGACAGCGTGAAAAACAACAAAGCGAATGTCGTTACCTTCAAAAACTGGCGAAAGACTAAAGTGAAGACTGGTTTCAAGGTCGGTTTCATCGAGCGTGATTTCGGCTTCGACATGTGCCCCTTTGAACGCGCGCTGATAGTATGGTGCAAGCTTCTTATAAAACTGTTCACCCAGCACTTGGCAATCGTTTAAGCCGACGATTTCCTCATGACTTAAACCTGCGATATCGCAGTAACGGTCACTTACCATTCGATAATTGTGTTTTTTATCAAGAATGGCAAAGAAGAAAGGGCTATTTGAGGTTAGCGTGGCAAACCAATGTTTTAATTGCTGGGAAGGCATTAGGGTATTACCGATCTCCAATGAGCCAGATTATTCGTCCGTGTATAAAAAGCGACACCCTGATAAGCCTGCGGCGGTCTACCACCAAGCTAAAGTGTTACCTGCCATTAAAGGGCTCGCGGTTTTAGCTGTGCAGTCGACAATCACATGGATACGCTCAGATAACTATAACTTTGAAAATACGGTTGTAAAAGTGTTTATCCACCTGTTCGCATCAATAATACACGTAAGTTCAAAAAAAGAAGCGTTAGTGAGCAATAAACCACCAATCTAAAATAAGCACTTTATTGATACATAACAGTAATCTCATCGCCACGATTGCTTAATATAAGCAACCTAATGACAAAGTAACGGATAATGAACGTGTTAAACAAGATTCGCAGTCAACTAGTAAAGAACGCAGCTAATATTTTGCGTTCTCCAGTCCAGTTATTACCACAGCCAATTCAGCAAAAAGCGTTGCTGGAAGGGCTAAAAATGGTGTTTAAAGAAGCCTTGGAAGATGGTGACTTTGAGTTCCTTGAAGACAAGTGGTTAAAAGTTGCGATTAAAGACTTGAACTTAGCATGGTACATCAGCTATCAAGACGAAAAATTGGTGGTAGCTGAAAAACCAGTTCAGGAAGATGTGAGTTTTAGTGGTAATCTAAACGACCTAGTACTGATTGCTGGTCGTAAAGAAGACCCTGACACACTGTTCTTCCAACGTCGCCTTTCAATTGAAGGTGATACTGAGCTTGGCTTAGAAGTGAAAAACTTAATGGACAGTGTCGACTTAGAGCAGTTACCGAAAGCAATGCAAGTCGCTTTGAATCAATTGGCTGATTTTGTTCAGAAAGGAGTTCAAGCGCCTGCACAACCAACCGGAGTAGCGAATGCTTATTCGAACTGAAGCCCCAGCGGACATTCTTACCATTGACCGCTTATTGAAACACGCCTTCCCGACGGAAGCTGAAGCTGAGCTTGTGATGCGTTTGCGCGAAAACAGCAAATTCACGCTTTCCTTAGTCGCGTGTACAGATGAGGGAGAGGTGATAGGCCATGCTTTATTTAGCCCTGTGACCTTAAATGGTGAAGATTTGTCATGGCAAGGGCTAGCGCCATTAGCTGTTCATGAAGATTACCGTCGCCAAGGCATCGCTGCAGAGTTGATCAAAGAAGGTTTTGATTCACTGCGTGATTTTGGCTACCCAGTGTGTGTGGTGTTGGGCGATCCTGATTATTACGCGCGCCAGGGTTTTCAATCATGCGACGAGATGGGCTTTGAATGTGCTTGGGATGTCCCTAAAGGTGCATTTCGAGTCGCAGAGTTGGTCGAAGGTCAATGTGCTGGACGCTCCGGACGCATAGACTATGCGCCAGAGTTCTCTGAACTGTAAATGAAAGAAGCCCACGACTAAGTGGGCTTCTTTCTTATTCACTGAAAACTGAGATAGGGAGGTTAGGATGACTGGTTACTTTTCTTTTTGCCCCAGACCTCTATTTTCGCTTTTTTACTTACCCCTAGCAGGCTAAGTTTTGTGCTTCCCCAGCTACTGTAAGTCATTTCAATCCGTTTTAGCTTGGCTTCTTTTGTACCTGGAAGGCTCCAGGCACGAGTCGACAATCCGCTTGTTAGTACGCCCATAGAGGAAAGCTTTTTCTCACTACCATCTGTCATGACGACTTTTAAACCATTAATGTCTACCGTTCCTTGCACACATTTTAGTTTTATTTTACTGAAGCTTCGGTTTCGGAATAGGCTATTTGGTGTCACGGTATCTGTTTCTGTATGAAAGTTAACGGTTTTCGTTGCAATCAGCTCCCACTCATCGCTGTTATTAGCAAAAACACTCACGCTGGTGGCGGCTACCAGTGTGCAAAGTAGTAGCGTATTTAAGAATTTCATAATGTACCTCATATGTCATACCCAATGTGTGGCCGTTGGCAAAACGCTATGTTCAGGAATATCCAAACCATCTCATTGTGTTCAGGTGTTCCTTGAAGTCCTTTAGGTATAATCGCGATAATTTGATAGGATTGCCCTCGTTCAAATAGGTGACGGAAAATGTCAATTAACGAGAAACAGTATTTACGTGAAATGGGGATCAGCACATGGGAGCTGGTACACCCTGAAAGACTGGAAGGCTATCAATCGCCATTATTGGATTTGCAAAGTTCATGTAAACTCCTATTGGTATCGCCAATATGTCCAGAAAACGAGACGGCATTGATGTTTGAGCGCGTATTAAAAAGCATTAAGCTCACGCTTGATGATGCGCTACACCTAGAGCCTGAGCGCTTATCCATGCTGGGTGAACATCAGCTAGAGTGGGTGTGGTTTGCAGGCTGTGAGGCTGATCAAAGCATCAAGGCAAAGCACCTGGTCTCGCCACTATTACAAGATATTGATGGTAATAACGAACAGCGCCGCGCATTGTGGCAACAAATCTGTTCGTACTCTTAACGGAGCTAATGCGTGACAATTGAAATTACGCCGATGCGTGCAGAGCACCTCGACCAAGTTTGGCAAATCGAGCAGCAAGCACATTCTCACCCTTGGGCCGAATCTTTGGTTCGTGACTTATCCAGTCGCGGTGCTTGCCATCATGTGATGCTGGAAGGCTCTCAAGTGGTTGGTTACTTCTATGGACAGAATATTGTTGGAGAAGTGACACTATTAAATATTGCAGTAGCGCCTTCTCAACAGGGCAGAGGGCTAGGGCAAAAATTGCTGGACGCGTTTATTGAATACTGTGAACAAGCCAAAGCAGAGAGTGCTTGGTTAGAAGTGCGTGAAAGTAATCACCCAGCTATCCATATTTATGAGCAAGCAGGTTTTAATGAAGTGGACCGTCGTTACAACTATTACCCAGCTAAATCGGGAAATGGTAAGGAAGACGCCATTATCATGAGTTACTTATTTTTGAGTTAGTTTTAGGCCGTTACTAATTACCTCATCAACACTTATGCTTTAAATGCGTATCCGGATTCGAGGCTTTTGAATATGTAATAACAATTTTTTGAATTTTTACATCTCTTTGTGTGGCGCTGGCTTTCCCTTGTTAGTTGCAGGTAAAGGCTGGTGAGCCGAGTAAATTCAGTTCATGTCTTTCCAGTTTGCTAGCACAGCGATAATAAGCGAGAATACCGCACAATATCGAATAGTAGATATGCTTGCCTATTTTGTGAGCATGAAAGTAATTTAGAAGATTAACTAATGTCAAATCCCCTTTTTTTAGGCGAAGTGTCTAAGCGCAGAACGTTCGCTATTATTTCTCACCCTGATGCCACCCAGCCTTTCAACGCTTAAAATCACCTTTCATTGCACACCACAATCACATCTCTACTTACTGAATTTAAAGGTTTTTTGTCTTTTTCTCGTTTCTTTGCTTTTCAATGATGTTCAAGCGTAATCTCGGAAAGTGTGTACAAACTTGAGTACAAATTCCGTTTTAGAGGTCTTTGGCGAAAATTCCATGACACAAACCTGGCTGTAGGCCTTGTCGTTACTGGGTTTGACGTAAAAAGTACTACCGTTAAAAAGAGTCTCTTTTTTTGGTAAATGTTTTCTTCTGTGCCAAATTACAAAATTTAATGAGGGAGTCTATTGTTGGTGTAATTTTTGCTCTAGTGTTTGTTTTTGAAGATGCTTGAAGCGAACCAATACGGTTATTTCTAATTGAGATATCAGACTTACCTTCAAATTTAGTTGCTGTTTACACCATCATTTTGCACTTGTTTTTCGACTTGTGTGTACAAAATTTCCTGTAACTGTGTACAAACTTCCTCTTTGTTGCACTTATCTTCTGGCGATTTGACGCGAGTTCTTCTGTAGCCCTTGCTGTATAAGGTCTGAGCGACAAAAGTACTTAGGGAGTTTGATGCGTCAGTTCGCGATTATCAGCGAGAGTATCGCTCTTTTGTCGATGACAAAAATCTCCTTCTACTTATATAATTATGTATCAGTTCATGGCTTTTGATATGTAATAGCTAATCGAATTTGTGTTATTTGAGTCACTGTGATATGTTTTTGTATATAATTATTCTTAAGTGATGCATTAAGGCGTATCAAAATGAGCTATGTAACAGAGCAGATACTAGAAAGTCTTCGAGAAGCTCGGGTACGAAAGGGGTTTAGCCAGAGAGAGTTAAGTGCTCGTTCGGGGGTGCCTCAAAGCCATATTTCGAAAATCGAGTCTGGCAGTGTTGATTTAAGAATATCCAGTTTGATTGCACTTGCCCGTGTACTAGACCTAGAGCTATTGGTTGCGCCTAAAAAATCTGTACCTGCCATCAAGTCGATCATTCGAAGTGGACAAGGTATTAACGGCATCAGCGACGAGGGTGAGCCAATGTCGCCCGCATATCAGTTAGAGGAAGACGACGATGACTAACCATGTCTCTACGCTCAACGTTTTGCTTTACGGTGAACCCATTGCAACGATCACCAACGTGGGCAATGACAGAACGATTTTTGCCTTTATGGATTCGTACATTAATGACGAATCACGGCCTGTGTTAGGGCTTGGCTTTAAAGATTCGCTAGGTGGCTTGCTGACTAGCTTCAAACCGACCCAAACCAAGTTAACCCCGTTTTTCTCTAACCTTTTGCCAGAAGAAACCATGCGAAATTACCTGGCAGAGCGTGCCGGTGTTAATCCAGCGCGGGAGTTTTTTCTATTGTGGGTACTGGGACAGGATTTGGCAGGCGCAATCACGGTTGTGCCTGCGGATGGTGAAGCTTTACCACCTAGTGTGCATCAAGACATAGAAGATGAAACGAAAACAGATGAGCCAATGCGTTTTTCATTGGCGGGAGTGCAGTTGAAGTTTTCAGCTGTGCAGCAGGCAAATGGCGGTTTGACGATCCCTGCAACCGGTCAAGGTGGTTCTTGGATTGTAAAATTGCCGTCGTCTCGATTTGAAGCTGTGCCAGAAAATGAATATTCGATGATGGAACTGGCTCGAATGTTGGGAATGGACGTGCCAGAAACGCAGCTACTCCCTATTAATCGGATTGCTAATATCCCAAATGGCATTGGCAAATTTGGTGACAGTGCGTTTGTGATTAAGCGTTTTGACCGTGCAGATGGTCAAGCTGTGCACATTGAGGACTTTGCGCAAGTGTTTGGCGTTTATCCTCAAGATAAATACAAAAAAGCTAGCATGCGGAATATTGCTCATGTTATCGGTATTGAAGGGCAAGACGAAGACATTGCAGAATTTACTCGCCGATTGGTGTTCAATACCCTAATTGGCAATGCAGATATGCATTTGAAGAATTGGTCTGTGATCTACAAAGATAAGCGCACAGCGTCTATTGCACCTGCTTATGACTTCGTTTCAACCATTCCCTATATCCCAGATGATAGTGCATCGCTTAAGGTGAGCCGTAGCAAGAAATTCAGTGATTTCACGTTGGATGAGTTATCACACCTCGCGGCTAAAGCCATGTTGCCAGAAAAATTGGTGTTAGATACCGCAAAGCAAACTGTAGCAGGCTTCCATGAGGTATGGGCGAAAGAAAAAACGCATTTACCCCTTACAAAGTCAGTGATTGAAGCCATTGAAAGGCACTTACGAAGCATACCGCTACGCTGAATACCTAGTAGCTAGAGCGTGCATATTGATAAAGATGGTTTAACTTCACACGATTTTACGGCGGTTTCCGCCGTAAACTGGAAATTTTGTAAACTGCGCAATGATACTGGAGTCGTGATAAGGCTGATCTTCTGAACAAATCATGCATCTTTCTGACCATCAACAAGTGATGAATCAGGCGATGATAGCTTTACATTGATTTTCAGGAGAATGCAGATGACAGCAGTAGTGCACAAGGTAACCCCTTTTCTAACATCTTACGAAGTGATGGCTCGTTACCACATTAGCTATACGACGCTCTGGCGAAGAATAAAAGATGGCAGCTTGCCGCAACCTCGTATCAACCGAAATACACGAAACAAGCTGTGGCACATTGAAGATTTGGAGGAGTATGAGAAGAAAGAGGACTGAGCCTCTTTCTTTTATTTTATCGTCCGAAACGCCAGTTGAACGGAAAGCCTGTCGGCTCGATGATGGTCTCTAGCTGTTGATACCAAACGTCGTAAGCATGACGCATTTCATCCAGGTACTGATATTGGTTGTAGATAGCATCCAACCCTTTTTTGCTGTGGCCAATCATCAACTCGGCAACTTCTTGCGTGGTGATGGCAGACATTCGCGTTCGCATCGTTCTGCGAAGATCATGCATAGACCAATGTTCCATCTCAATACCAAGCGACTTGCGAGCCCAGATTTTCACATTGTTAGGAATAGTGGTATCAAAGCCATTTGTGGCAAGTTCTTCTTGTCCGTTCGCGGGAAACAAGTAAGTTGATTTGCTCATCTGCATCGCCAGTTCAATCAGCTCGATAGCTGGTTTAATTAGTGGCCGCATGATCGGCGCTCCAATTTTCTCACCTTGTTTGCGGATCTCTATGGGCACTGTCCACATTTCAGATTGCAAGTCAAAGTGATGCTTTTCAGCTTGAATGAGTTCGCCCTTGCGCCCTCCCAATAAGAGAAGCAGTTTTATGTAGATGCGATTCTTCTCAGTGATTTTTGACTCATGCAAATAGCGCCAAAGTATCCTGATCTCGTTGTCATTTAGCACCCGAGTTCGTTTGCCTTTCTTACCGCCGACCTTTTTTGCAGTGATCCCAGCGGCAGCGTTAATTTCCAAAATCTGTTCATCTATCAGCCAGTCATAAAACTTATGCAGCACAGAAACTAGGCGTTCTGTGTTTGAAGGGGACGACTCCGAAACCTCACGAAGACAGTTACGCAAGGATAATTCATTGATGTCAGTTAATGGGTACTTGCCAAGTCGGGGCAGCAAATATATTTCACTGCTGCGTTTTTGGTAGTGCCACGTTTTCTCCTTTAGCCCTTGCTTACCGGCAGAGTCTATCCAGTCTCGAAAAATCGATTCGAAGCTTTGATTAGCAGAATACTTAGCCCGTTCCTGCTGTAGGTAGAGCTTGGGGTTTCGGCCTTGATCAAGTACTGCCCTTAACCTATCCAGCTCATTCCTGGCTTCAGCAAGCTTCATAAGGGGGTAAGTACCTATGTCTACCCGCTGTTGCTTGCCATCGAACCGATAACGAAACTGAAAAACAATTTTGCCCTTGGGCGATACCCGAGCACTTAGCCCGTCTCGGTCAGCTTTTACTACGGTTTCTTTTGCTTCTTTATTTAACCTGGCATCGAGCCAGCTAACTGATAACGCCATGTTATAAGCCCAGCCCTAGTTTTGATTTTAATGATTGTTTACGTGATTCTGCTTTAGGTTCTGGCGCTGTACTCATAGAAGTAACTTCACCATCTGGTGCAAGGCCATCCACCGGTACAGATGTCGTGGATAGATTGGGTTGGCTCATGTGAATTAACCCAAAGGTGGCCAGCATCCGCAGACGCTCAGCGCGTTCCCGTGGCGGCGTCTTTTCTAATTCTTTGAGCAGTTCAGGGTGGCTCCCTGGGGGAATGTTGACGACAACTCTCATAATCATGCCCCATAAAACCAGAAGCCTCGGACGTTCGCCAAAACAGATTGTTCCGGCACGATGATCTTGCTTCGTGAAAAAATCTCCTTGGCCGCTTCCTTATAAGCCATGGCTCCACCTCCGGCGATCAATACCAAGTCCGCATTAATGCTTTCGTCACGCATGGATTGGCGCATGGCTGTAAGAGCAACAGGCGCTACCTTTTTCATGGCAGCATTCAGATAAGGTGAAATATCGACTTTTTCTCCAAATAGCAGCACCTGCAAGTCGCCGGTTCTCATGGCTTTTTCAAGTCGATCCATACCCACTTTGGCACCATGATCTTCAGAAATCAGCTTATCAATGGTTTCCAGTAGCACGGACATTGCCTGAAGACTGGTTCCTGATGAGCTGTAGCGAATTTCTCCGGCCTCAAGGGCAACCCAGTCAACAGAAAAAAAGCCGGGATCTATGACGACGACGCGACCTTCTTCAATCAAGCCCAAATCACCACCTGTTTGAACCAGATCCATATAGGCACCGGCAGGCTGCGGCAGCACTTTGACGTCATGAACGGTGATGCTGCGCTTAGGCGTCACTTGATGGACACCTTTTAAACGCTGTACAAGGTCAGACTTACGTTGTGGTTCATGAAACTGGGAAACCGGTAATCCAGTGACAACCAAATCGATGGACTCAGTTTCAGCCATTAACAAGGCGGCATGAAAAAGCGCCTTATAGGTTTTTGTGGTGGGATATTCCGGGTGAAGCTCTCGTTCCCAGCCTTGAAGGCGTCCAGCAGGCACACCAGCGGCCCAACGCTCATTATCGACTGACACATACAAACAAGTTTCATCATCGCCTCCACCGATACGCTCTGGCATACGATCCGCAGGACCGGCACCCGCAGGCAGAATAATGGTTTTCGGTTCACTGCCTGATTGGCCAATTGCCAGCTTCAGGTTTGAGTAACCGATATCTACGCCTAATACAAACATACTTATCTCCTGTGCACGCAAAGTGCTCTAACGGTTTTCAATCAACCGCACTGGCCACGCTTGGGCATTTCCAAGTGCTCTGGCGGTTCACTCAAATGTCATTATCAGGATTCGGTGCACTGGCGGTGGGCAGAAAGGTGACAAATCCTTTCATCTATCTGCCTATTGCATTTTCGCAAAAGTATGAGAATAGGCTCTGTTTGGCGGCGGATGACCTAGTCAAAAAAATCGAGACGCCAAACGTCGTTTGCATTCTGGCCTGAACTCGCCAAACGGTTTGTATCTTCATGACGATACGTCTTTTTAGGCGTTTTTAAGTGAAATCGGGCTGTATCCCTTGTCAGGTATGGGATTGCGTGAGTTGATTTATATCGAGACGCCAAACAGGGATTGTTACGGTAGTTTTACGTTTGGCGTTTCGATCCAAAAGCCAAACGGATAGTGGTTTTGGCTTTTGGGGTTAATTGGATGGGGAAATTGGTTTGGTAAAAATCGTCAATGAACAATGGAAAGCAGAGGTATCAGATTTACTTCAGCAAGAAACGGACAGGCTAAAAGCGCTGGCACGAGCTGAAGTTGATGACTTTTGGGTTACCCATTACAAGGTTCGAGAGAATGCGCCCTTTAAAGACTGGGGTCTGCTTGGTGTCCGTATCAGAGACTTTAAGTATGGCTTTGGCATAGAGTGGTACATCAACAGTTTTTACGGTCAACGAGGCAAGCGCGTGATCTTTAGCAAGGGACTGCGTATTTCAAAGACGAAGCTGAGATACTCATTTTTGGACTGCCAAGGTCTAGCCAAAGAATGGGAGTTAGCGCTGGCCATGGAGAAAGAAGAATTCTTCAGTGATATTCGACGCCAAGTTGATAAGCTCAACATGCTGCGTCGCAGAGTGAATGCCTATTGAGTTAACTGCGCTACTTCACTCGCGGCAACTGGTCCCAACGTGTTGTGTAGGCGGGAGACAAATGCTCTCGCTTCATCGACCAATCTTGCTTCGTACCTTGTCCAGCAAAGAAAACCTTTCCGGCACCACTTTGGTTAATGGTGTCCAATACAGACATTAACTGTTGGCTATTAGAGCGGGTCGATACGTCATCGAATAGTCCTGGTTGAAACATGCCTGGATCGTAAAAGTCAGACAGCATGACGCCCGCTTTGGCATAACGAAAACCATCCTTCCAAATTCGCTTGAGTAAGTGATTGGCCAGCTCGATAAAATCCCGCGTATCGCAACTGGGGATCAACAACTCGCCCGATGCGGAATTGCTGTACTGCGGCTCGTTGTCCTTAAAGGGGCTGGTTCGTATGAACACGGTCATCACTTTGGCTTGCTGCTGTTCTTTGCGAAGCTTCTCAGTGGCGCGGGTTGCGTATTCACATATGGCTTCACGTAACAATTCAAATTGCGTTACTTTTACGCCAAATGAACGGCTACAGACGATTTGCTTCTTAGTTGGCGGGATCTCTTCAAGTTCAATGCACGACTCACCATTGAGCTCTCTGACGGTTCTTTCTAAAACCACTGAAAACTGGTCTCTGATGGCTCTAGGAGAGGCATTGGCTAGGTCTAGGGCTGTGGTGATACCCAAAGCATTTAAACGCTTAGAAAGCCGTCTACCAACGCCCCAAACATCATCAACTGGGACTAATGCGAGTAATCGACGTTGCCGATCTGGATTGGTCAGGTCTACAACGCCCTGAGTGGCGGGATACTTTTTGGCGGCATGGTTTGCCAGTTTGGCGAGTGTTTTAGTCGGTGCAATGCCGACACAGACGGTGATCCCAATCCAGTGGCCTATGCGCTCCCGCACTTGTTGTCCGAACTCGACAAGGGATATGGCAGACTCAATACCGGTTAAATCCAAAAACGCTTCGTCAATGGAGTAAACCTCTACTCTTGGTGCCATCTCCTCCAAAGTGCGCATCACTCGACTGCTTAAATCTGCATATAGCGCATAGTTGGACGAGAATGCCAAAATACCATGGCGCTGCATTTCAGCTTTGATCTGAAAGACGGGTACACCCATTTTAATACCTAGTGACTTGGCTTCACGTGAGCGAGCTACCACGCAGCCGTCGTTGTTGGACAGCACCACAACCGGCGTATCTTTTAAATCAGGACGAAACAGCTTCTCACAACTGGCGTAAAAATTGTTGCAGTCCACCACGGCAAATACAGGCATGGGATCGTCACGACTTGCGGCGCATGTTTCGCACCACATTGGTGACCACACCAAATATCTCTAACTCTGTCCCTTCAGGAATATGAATGGGCTCATACGCCCGGTTTCTTGGGATCAGCATGACGCACGGCCTTAGTTGAAGTTCCTTTACCGTGAGTTCACCATGGATACCAGCGATGACAATGTCACCGTGTTCTGCTTGGACAGAGCGATCAACCACCAGAATATCATCTGGGTGAATCCCGGCATCAATCATAGAATCACCTTCAACACGCACAAAGAACGTTGCAGCCGGTCGTTTGATGCAAAGCTCGTTAAGGTCGAGCGTTTGCTCAACATAATCCTGCGCTGGTGAGGGAAAACCAGCAGAAACACGTTCCATGAACAATGGAATACGAAGGCGCTTGGCTTTGATGAAGGCAAGTGCGCCGCTACGGCCTATCAGCGAGACACTCATGACGAACCTCGAAAAAAATAGAATTGATACTGTTTGTTCATACAGTATCTAATACTATGCTGATTTCTACAAGTAAAATTGTAGGTAAAACTGTAGTTGTTCGAGTAAGACGTTGTTTCGTGGGTGATTTCTTTTTTGTGTTGAAAAGCTTGATGTGGGGGATCGCTCGCCCTCGTCAAAGCCGCAAGGCTTGGACAATACTGCTTCTGCCTACTGTTCTTGTTTCTGTTAATGATCCTGTTACTGCTACTGGTTAACGCATGGGTTAGGTAACCGTCAAACAAGGCTTGTTGAACCCTTCGCAAAGGGTTTCAAAACAGTTAGTAAAATTCTGCTTCGTATTGAATTTACTGGCTTAAAGCGAAGTCAGGAGAATCATTAAAATGCTCAGTCGAACTCGGTTCAAGCCTTTTGCAACCGTTTGAAAAGGGGTTGGCTAAGCCATACGTAAAGGGTATCGGTAAGGGTTGCCTAAACGGTTTAGCTAAGACTTTCTGAAAGGCTTAGCCAAAGCCTTCATACATGGGTTCACCCAGTAGAAAGATTAAAAAAACGCTGAGGTATCCAAGGTGCATTTTGTACAAACGCGTTTATAAACGAACAGGGCACAGTGAAATAACCCAAAGCGAACAACAGAATTGAAGAGGAACCATCAATGACAAGAGCCCCTGCACCATTTCCGCTAGAGCGCCTCGCGGATATCCCAGAAAGACCAGAAGATTTTAGATTGCTGGAGCGCATTCCATTAACGCGTAAACCGCAGTCCTGGCCACTTGAACTTTCTGCTGTGGTCGGTGATGAACAGCCAATGGTGGTTCTCTACTATTTGGTTAAGGTGCTTTACAGCCCCTCTGCTAAGCGGATTGTGTCGATTGTTGATGTGATCAGTTTGTATGAAGATCCCGGCAAGCCAATCCCTGAGCTGATTACCGAGTTAACCGGTATCACCGATGACATGGTGCAACGCCAGCGCATTGATGATGCACTGGTTGCGAGTTGGTTATCCGATGATCCGCTGGTGGTCGCGCACAATGCACAGTTTGATCGTCCTTTCTTTGAAAAGCGGTTTGTCACATTAGGCCATCTATCTTGGGCCTGTTCAGCCAGTGGCATAGATTGGAAAGCATTGGGTTTTGAAAGTCGAAAGCTTGAGTACCTGCTGCTTCGCTTAGGTTGGTTTTATGAAGGACACCGAGCTGCAACCGATTGTTTGGCGATGGCTTGGTTGTTCCATTTGTTGCCCGAGTCCGTTGCAAACTTGTTGTCTGAAGCAGACAGGCGAACTGTGTTAGGGAAGGTGCGAATAAGTCCCTAATGTGAGATCATAGTGGTACAGTCCATCACAACGACCAACACCCATGAGCCAACAATTCACCTTTGCCGATAGTGAGTTTTCCAGCAAGCGCCGCCAAACACGTAAAGAGATTTTTTTATCCCGGATGGACAACCTGTTGCCGTGGTCTCAACTGCTCGAAGTGATTGAACCCTTTTACCCAAAAGCCGGCAACGGCCGCCGCCCGTATCCACTTGAGACAATGTTCCGCATTCATTGTATGCAGCAATGGTACAGTCTTGGTGACGAAGCGACCGAAGATGCGTTATACGAAATTGCTTCAATGCGTCAGTTTGCACGATTATCACTGGATAAAGCGCTCCCAGACTGCACCATCATCATGAACTTCCGGCATTTACTCGAAAAACACCAACTGGCACGCAAGCTGTTCAAAACAGTCAATCAATGGCTGTCTGACTGCAGCGTGATGATGACACAGGGCACCTTGGTGGATGCCACGATTATCGAAGCCCCAAGTTCCACCAAGAACAAAGACAAACAACGTGACCCAGATATGCATCAGACCAAGAAAGGCAATGAATGGCACTTCGGCATGAAAGCCCATATTGGCGTTGATGCCAACAGCGGTCTCACCCATACGCTAGTCACTACTGCCGCCAACGAACATGGCCTAAACCCATTGAATAAGTTGCTGCACGGTGAAGAGGAATTCGTTTCCGGCGATGCCGGTTATCAGGGCGCACAGAAACGGGAAGAGCTGGAAGACGCTGATGTGGAATGGTTAATCGCCGAGCGCCCCAGCAAAATTCGCGCATTGAAAAAGCATCCCCGTAAGAACAAAACTGTCATCAGGATTGAATACCTGAAAGCCAGTATCCGTGCAAAAGTGGAACACCCATTTCGCATCATCAAGTGCCAGTTCGGGTTCATCAAAACGCGTTATAAGGGACTGATGAAAAATGACTCACAGTTATACCCGTGATCATTGAAGGTGCTTGATTTTTCCTTAAAGCAGGATCATGCTACGAACCATGAAAATTACACTGAC